>CAYWIR010000069.1:0-9038 GCA_964458375.1 uncultured Neptunicoccus sp. | reverse complement strand
GCGCGGGACATACCCGCCACATCCTGCGCCAGAACGGCCTCCATGAACCCTGTGATATCCCCATCCAATACACCTTTGGTATCAGAGGTTTCAAAGTTCGTGCGCAAGTCTTTAACCATCTGATAAGGCTGCAAAACATACGAACGGATCTGGTTACCCCAGCCAGCATCCCCAGCGTTTTCATGCACCTCATTCACCAGCGCAGATCGCTTATCCAGTTCAATCTGATACAGCCGCGACTTCAGCGCCTTCATTGCAATATCACGGTTTTGGTGCTGTGATTTTTCCGAACTCGTCACCACAATACCTGTGGGCGCGTGGGTGATCCGAACCGCCGAATCCGTGGTGTTCACGTGCTGACCACCCGCACCTGATGACCGATAGGTATCAATGCGAATATCATTCGGGTTCACTTCAATCTCGATGCTATCGTCCACAACAGGATAGACCTTCACCGATGTAAACGAAGTGTGGCGCTTTGCAGCACTGTCAAAAGGTGAAATCCGCACCAAACGGTGCACACCGCTTTCGGACTTCAACCAGCCATAGGCATTATGCCCCGAAATCTTGTAAGACGCTGATTTCAAACCAGCTTCGTCGCCTGCTTGCTCTGATTGCACTTCCACGGAATAGCCCGCTTTTTCGGCCCACCGCACGTACATGCGCGCCAGCATCGACGCCCAGTCACAGCTTTCTGTGCCACCTGCGCCCGCGTTAATCTCTAGGAATGTGTCGTTCGCATCTGCTTCGCCGTTCAACAAGGCTTCCAGCTCTTTTTGCGCCGCAACCTTTTTCAACTTTTGAATGGCTGCTTCTGCTTCGGCGACGACCTCGCCGTCCTCTTCCATTTCACCCAGCTCAATCAGGTCCACATTGTCGACCAGATCTTGCTTCAACCCTGTGTAGGTGCCCATCGCATCTACCAACGCCTGACGCTCCCGCATCAACTTTTGCGCTTTATCTGGGTCATTCCACAAATCTGGGTCTTCGGACATGGCGTTGAATTCTTCCAACCGATGTTCCGCCGTCTCCCAATCCATGCGCTGCTTCAACAGCTCAAGCGAGTTCTCAATCTCAGAGACAAGGTTTTCGATTTCAGCGCGCATAGGTCTTGGTCCTTCAAAGTCGTGGGATTGATACTACCAAGCCTGCGCGGCGTCCAGCGGTTACCGCCCCGCCATAAACGCTGCCAAACGCTTTAATCCTTCGCGGATATCCTCAGTGGATCGCGCATAGGAAAACCGAATGGTCTGATGGCCGCGCACGGGATCAAAATCCAAACCTGGCGTCACGGACACCCCCGCCTCTTTCAAAATCTGCGCACAAAACGCGGAACTGTCATCGGTCCAACGGGACACATCCGCATACACATAAAACGCCCCATCAGGCGGCGCGATTTGATCAAACCCCATGGGCGGTAGCGCATCTAACATCATGCGGCGATTCTCGGCATACACCTCGAAATTCGCCGACAGTTCCGCCTCTGCGTCCATCGCCCCTAGGGCCGCAACCTGCGCGGCATGGGGCGCACAAATGAACATATTCTGCGCCAGCCGTTCCACTGTGCGCACATGGCTGTCAGGCACCACCATCCATCCAATGCGCCACCCCGTCATCGAGAAATATTTGGAAAATGAATTGATCACAAAGCACTCATCGCTAACCTCAAGGGCCGAAACCGCCCGCCCATCATATTGAATTCCATGATAAATTTCATCCGAAATGAACGCGATGTCACGTTCAGAACAATATGTCATTAACGCGTTAAGCGCATCTTTCCCCAACATCGTCCCAGACGGGTTCGCAGGCGATGCCACCAACAACCCAGCCAAATTCTCTATGGCTTGAATGTCGTCCAACACGGGCTGAAACCGATCTTCAACACGGGTTTGAATACCAACAGGCTCCAACGACAGAGCTTTAAGGATATTGCGATAACTCGGATACCCAGGTTCCCCAATGGCAACCCTTTCGCCTTGATCAAACAACGCCGTGAACGCCAGTGTAAACGCCGCCGATGACCCCGCTGTCACCACAATACGGCTCGGGGAAACGTCAACGCCGTACCAATCCTTGTACAGCAGCGATATCCGTTCCCGCAGATCAAGCCGCCCCAAAGCAACCGTGTAGCCTAGCGCATCCGCTTCCATTTCTCCGGCTAATTTAGCGCGCGCCGTTTTCGGTGCCGCCGTTCCAGGTTGCCCCACTTCCATATGGATGATGGACCGCCCAGCTGCCTCTTCCAAACGCGCCGCTTCCATCACATCCATCACAATAAAGGGATCAACGTCACCTCTTCTTGAACTTCGCATGAAAACTCTCCTAAACTGCCCGTGTTCGGCGTTGTCACAGGCGCGCCGCGCCCCGTCAATAGCATGAAAGACCTCACGATGCTGCGCCCCCTTCTTCTCTGCGCTTTAATCTTTGTGCAGGCCACAGGAGCCGCAGCCCAAGGTCTTGTGCGCGACGCTGAAATTGAACGGACACTCAAACTGGCCATGCGCCCCCTGCAAAATGCCGCTGGGGTTGGTGGAACACGGGTCGATATTTTCATCGTCAACAACCGCTCGCTCAATGCCTTTGTGGCGGGTGGGAACAACATTTTCTTGAACACGGGCCTGATCCGTAAAATGAAGAATGTTGAAATGTTACAGGCGGTTATGGCCCATGAACTGGCCCATATCACGCAAGGCCACCAATCTGCACGGGCCGCCAATCTCGCCTCGGCTCGTACTGCGTCTGGCATCGGCTTGGCTGTCGGTCTCGCAGTTGCCGCAGCAGCAGGGTCCAACGCTGGTGCAGGTGCTATCGCGGGCCTCCAAGAAACCGTGCGCCGCTCTGTCTTTGCCCACTCCCGCTCTCAAGAAAGCGCTGCTGACCGTGCGTCCATCCGATATCTAAAGGCAGCGGGCATTTCCCCCCAAGCCTCCGTTGACGTGCTTAACATCTTTCGCGGTCAAGAAGCCCTCACTGCCAATCGCCAAGACCCCTATGTGCTCACCCATCCGCTCACTTCATCACGCATTGCCCGCATGAAAGCAGCCGCGAGCAGCTACTCAGGCGGTCCCTCCAAACAATCCCAAAACATTGATTATTGGTATGCCCGTATGATCGTTAAATTTAACGGCTTCATCGGAAACCCAAGCTACAATCTGCGCCGCATCAAACGGGGCGACAAAGGAGAGCTGCAAACCCTCGCCCGCGCCATCGCCTATCACCGCCAACCCAAACCAGCCAAAGCACAGCGCGAAATCGCAAAACTTGTGAAAATGCGCCCAAATGATGCCTACTACCACGAACTACGCGGCCAAATTCTGCTCGAAAGCGGCAAGGCCCGCGCCGCCGTCAGCAGCTACCGCCGCGCCGCAAGCCTCGCCCCCAAAGAAGCCCTGATCCTTGGCGGTTTGGGCCATGCGATGCTCGCCAAAGGCTCTGGTGCTTCCGTCAAAGAAGCGCTCAAAGTCCTGCAACAGGCATACGCTCGTGATCCACGGGACGCGCGCATGTTGCGCAACCTTGCGCAGGCTTACGCAAGAACAGGCCAAACAGGTCAAGCCTCTGTTGTGACTGCAGAACGTTATGCGCTACACTCCAACTTCAAACAGGCGGCCATCCACGCCAAACGCGCTCAAGGGTTGCTCCCCAGAGGCTCACGTGGTTGGCTCAAAGCGGAAGACATCATCGCCATTGCACGCAAATTACAACCAAAGAAAAGATAAACGACACCCATGAAACACCTTAAACTCGCCGCCATGCTCACTGCTCTGGCCTTGCCTGTTGGCGCAGCCGATCTCGAAAACATGACCGAAGCCGAACGCACTGCCTTTCGCGCAGAGGTCCGCGCCTACCTGATGGACAATCCAGAAATCATCCTAGAAGCCGTGCAATCCCTGCGCGACCGCGAATCCCAAGCAGAAGCGGCCCAAGACGAACAGCTTTTGTCGCAACTCAGCCCCGAAATCTTCAATGACGGCGTGTCCTTCGTCGGCGGCAATCCAGACGGCGATATCACAATCGTCGAATTCATGGATTACCGCTGCGGCTATTGCCGCCGCGCCCACACTGATCTGACCAAACTGCTCAAGGCAGATGGTAACATCCGCTGGGTCGTGAAAGAATTCCCAATCCTTGGCCCAGACAGCGATCTGGCATCCAAACTCGCCGTGGCAACACTTCAACACTACGGCGATGACGCTTATTATCGCCTTCACAACGTCCTGATGGAATATAAAGGCCCTGTAAACGAGGCAACCTTGCCCCGCATTGGCCGTGACGCAGGCATCGACATTGCCCCCATCAAAGACCTGATCAAAAGCGCCGCCGTCAGCGAGCATATCGCCCGCATGCACAAACTTGGCCAGCAACTGAGCGTAACAGGCACACCTGCCTTTGTGATCGAGGATACGATTCTGCGCGGCTACCTCCCTCTCGAAGACATGCAAAATGTCGTCGCAGAAATCCGCGCTAACGCAGGGTAAACCTATCCAGATTTTGGTGCGCTATTTGCTTTCCCAGCGCACCAAAACGTCCTATAACACCGTTCAGGTCTGCACACAGACAGACGCAAACAGGTTAAGGACCCCTTGATGTCAAAGAAACACCAAGACGCGGACGTCGCTTTTATTGAGGCGCTCTCCGAACTCGTTAATGCCAAAGATCTCGCTGAAATTCAGGTCAAACGGGACTACGACGACAATTCTTCTTTAAACGTGCGCGTGTCACGTTACGCCGCACAGGCCGCTGTTGCGGCACCTGCCGCCGCCCCTGTTCAAGTGGCTGCACCAGCACCCGCCCCTGCGGCGTCAGCCGCCGCACCCGCAGCCGAAGCCCCCTCAGGCGATCCATCTGATGATCCAAACGCTGTTCCATCCCCTATGGTTGGCACTGTGTATTTGCAGGCAGAGCCGGGCGCACAGCCCTTCATCGGTGTTGGCGCATCCGTGCAAGAAGGCCAAACCCTTCTCATCGTCGAAGCCATGAAAACCATGAACCAAATCCCAGCGCCTCGCTCTGGTACAGTCAAACGCATCCTTGTCGAAGACGGCAGCGCGGTCGAGTTCGGCTCGCCCCTCGTCATCCTCGAATAACCAAAGGCGGCACAGATGTTTTCTAAAGTCCTCATTGCCAACCGAGGCGAGATTGCGCTGCGCGTGATCCGTGCTTGTAATGAACTCGGCATTCAAACCGTGGCCGTGCACTCCACTGCGGACAGCGATGCCATGCACGTGCGCATGGCAGACGAAAGCATCTGCATCGGCCCTCCCGCTGGCACACACTCCTACCTAAATATCCCTGCGATCATTTCAGCCTGTGAAATCACAGGTGCAGAAGCAGTGCATCCTGGCTATGGCTTCTTGTCCGAAAACGCGAACTTCGTACAAGTGCTCGAAGATCACGACATCAAATTCATCGGCCCAACGGCGGAACACATCCGCATCATGGGCGATAAAATCACCGCCAAAGAAACCATGCGCAAACTTGGCGTGCCTTGCGTGCCGGGATCCCCGGGCGGTGTTCCAACACTCGAAGACGCCTATGAAATTTCCGATGGCATGGGCTTCCCCGTTATCGTCAAGGCCACCGCCGGGGGTGGCGGGCGCGGCATGAAACTCGCGCAAACCCGTGAAGACCTCGAAGACGCCTTCTTTGGCGCACGCTCCGAAGCCAAAGCCGCCTTTGGCAATGACGAAGTCTACATCGAAAAATACCTCACCCTGCCCCGCCACATCGAAGTGCAGGTGTTTGGCGACGGACGCGGCAAAGCCGTTCATTTGGGCGAACGCGATTGCTCCTTGCAACGCCGCCACCAAAAGGTCTTTGAAGAAGCTCCGGGCCCCTGCATCACAGAAGAAATGCGTGCCAAAATCGGCAAAACCTGTGCCGACGCCGTGGCAGATATCAACTACGCTGGCGCGGGTACAATCGAATTTCTCTATGAAAACGATGAATTCTACTTCATCGAAATGAACACCCGCTTGCAGGTGGAACATCCCGTCACCGAAGCTATCTTTGGTGTCGACCTCGTGAAACAACAAATCCGTGTCGCCGCGGGTGAAGAGATGTGGTTCAAGCAAGAAAACCTCTCCATCAAAGGCCACGCGATCGAGGTGCGGATCAACGCAGAAAAGCTGCCAAACTTCACACCATGTCCGGGCAAAATCACTCAGTTTCATGCCCCAGGTGGCCTTGGCGTACGTGTCGACAGCGCGCTCTATGCGGGCTACTCGATCCCACCCTATTATGACAGCCTCATTGGCAAACTCATCGTCACAGGCACCAACCGCGATGCGGCATTGGCACGCCTGCGCCGCGCGCTCGGCGAATTGGTGATCGAAGGCGTGGACACAACCATCCCGCTGTTCCATGCACTGCTCGATGAACCCGCCGTCCAAACAGGGGATTACGATATCCACTGGCTTGAAAAATGGCTCGATGCACAAGACACCGCGTAAAACTTGAGCACCATAACCCCTGAACTGCTGCTTCAAGCCTATGCCAATGGGGTGTTCCCAATGGCAGACAGCGCCTCCAGCGCAGAGGTCTATTGGGTGGACCCCACCGATCGCGGGGTCTTCCCCCTCGATGGGTTCCACATCTCCCGCTCGTTGCGCCGTGCCTTAAAACGGGATGACTACGACATCCGCATCAACTCGGATTTCGCCCAAACCGTAGAGCATTGCGCCAATCGGGACGAAACTTGGATCAACGCCGAAATCTTCGATCTCTATTCAACGCTTCACGACCTTGGCTTTGCTCATTCGCTAGAGGTGTGGCGCGGGGACACGATGTTCGGTGGTGTCTACGGCGTGGCCCTTGGGGCCGCCTTCTTTGGCGAAAGCATGTTTTCCACCGCCACCAACGGCTCCAAAATCGCTCTGGCCTATCTGATCCACCGCCTCAACGCAGGGGGCTTTCAGGTCTTTGACACCCAGTTCATCACCCCCCATCTTGCCAGCCTCGGGGCCATCGAAATTCCGCGCGAAACCTACCACGAACACCTGTTCGCTGCCATAAACGCTGCAGCTCATTTCACAGATCCCAAAACCCCGACAGGAACAGATTTGCTCGCGGCCTCTTAACGCTTTTTGTTTTCAAAATATCCTGGGGTTTGGGGTGAAACCCCATTCGCGCGCCAGCGCTCAAAAGAATGGCCCAAAGGGCCACAATTAAGCGTATCCTGACTTTACTCCGCCAGCTTACAGCGCAACACCCAAACGTCGTATCGCGGATGCTCCAGTGCGGACAACGCAGGCGAAGAGGCTATCATCCAACCTTCAAAAGCAGGCAGCGTTTCACGCACATCACGAATAACCAAATAGGCAAAAGCATCCGCCGAAATATTCCCACGCGGATATCGGCACTCTTTCACGGACACCATCAAACGTTCGTAAACCGTGGTGTCCCCGACCGCCAACTCAATGTCTTCGACCACACCCGTAATGGTATCAAGGGCACGCAATTGCACGATCTGCCCCGACTTGGTCTTCACATTGCTTTGCGCAAAAGCCATAGCAGGCAGCAACACCGCCACTAAAACGACAATGAACCGCATCATTCGGACGTGCCGCTCACAAATTTCAGCAACAAGGAAATCAAACTAACCGCACCCTGCGTGTCGAGCAGTTCGCCACCATCTTCCAAATCAAATTCAGACCCACCAGGCACAATCTCTACGAAATTCCCGCCCAGCAATCCTTCGGATGCCACCACAACAGAACTGTCATCGGGCAAAACGATGTCTTTATTCACAGACAGCGCCGTTTCCGCACGAAACGTCTTTGGGTTCAACTCCAACCCCGTGACAGAGCCGATCTTCACCCCTGCCAACCGCACGTCTGTACCAAGGGACACGCCCTCAACCGAACGGAAAGACGCGGTTACGGTATAGCTGTCCGACGGGCCAGAAATCCCAGCCGTGCTGCCTGCGTAAAACAAGAAGCCCGCAGCGGCCACAAGCACGACCGCCCCAATTGTTGTTTCTGCTGCACTGTTTGCCATAATGCGAAACCCTTTACGCTCTCGGTTACAGGTTGGCCCTATTCAGGGGACCAGGCTTCGTAATCTGTACGTGACGCTGGCGCATCAACCCGCAAACTCCCCGCAGGTGCATAGGCCATAGCCGTCCCTGTCAGGTTCTCTTGGTGATCCTTTTCCCAAGCCTTGCGCGGTAACGGCGCTTCTGTGGGCGGATCTTGATAGGTCTGGTGCAACCAGCCATGCCATTCTGGGGACACACGGCTTGCTTCGGCTTCGCCATTGTAAATCACCCAGCGACGCGATCCATCGCGGTTCTGGTAAAACACATTGCCTTCACCGTCTTCGCCAACTTTCACGCCATTGCGCCACGACCAGAACTGCGTGTTCAAAGTCTGTCCATCCCACCAAGTGAAAATCCGCAAGATTGATTTTAGCATTGCACCACTCTTTGTTTGCGCCCGAATATGCAGAGTTTGGGCGGTTAACCGCCATTTTGCACAGCGGTCTATTGTCTCGATCAACCAAGGACGAACGCCCCTTGCCTGACACCGCCTTATATGGCCTATTCCTCACAGCAGGTCCAGCCTTGGCGCTGGTTTTCGGGGCAAACCAGAGGTCCAAGTGGCGCTTTTTCGTATCCTACGCCGATTGATCGCGTGGATCATTGTGATCTACGGGGGCACGCTGATCTTTGTAACAGGCTTTGCCGTCCTACAACCCTACTGGCAACCCTCTGAAATCAAAGCTGATTTAATCATTGTTCTGGGGGGTGGCATGTCCCCTCGTGGAACCTTGCAGAAATCCTCAACCGTGCGCGTGGACAAAGGGGTGGAGCTGTTCAAAACAGGCGCCGCTCCGCGCATTCACTTTACAGGTGGATTGGCCTCTCCGAACGCACCCTCTGCGGGGCATCAAATGGCCGCCCGTGCAATGGACTTTGGTCTGCCAGAAACTGCAATCACCTATGAAGGTGGCTCTTACTCCACTCTTCAAAACGCCCTGTTTTCCAAACAAGATTGGCAGAACGCAGATCACATCGTTCTCGTCACCGAAGGTTTCCA
>CAYWIR010000068.1:0-9091 GCA_964458375.1 uncultured Neptunicoccus sp. | reverse complement strand
CAGCCACGACAGACTGCATAAAACGACAGGCATCCGCTGCGCTTCCAACAACCAATCCATGATACACCCACTTCGGATTATACCCAGCACCGTCCAACCAACGACATCCAACCAAATCCTCTACGCGTCGCGCCACCCGCGCCGTGCGCATATCCAGCGGATCAAACACTAAATCCCGCAAAGCCTTTTCAATCGGCGCACCGTGGAGCGACTCAACGATACGTCGCACCATCAAATATCCAGTGTTTGAATACGACCACCCAGCCCCAACCTCAAAATCAGGCCCCGCCGCAGCCGCTTTCGCCAAGACTGTGTCGTCTGACCACGGCGCCTTACCATCTGCAACGGTTTGGTGATACGCAGGCCAATTCGTATAACTCGCCACACCCGCGCGATGCGCCAACAAATCAGCAAGGCTATAGCCCCGATCCTCGATCTGCGCGTGCAAATCCACCTTACCCTGTTGCACCAACCGCAAACACGCCACGGCCAACACTGTTTTCGTCACACTCCACCACGGCAGGGTTTCATCAGAACCAGCAAAACAGTCCGTGTCTGTTTGCCATGCGGTAATCATGTACGCCGAACCGTCTTCACCCCTCGATACCCAACCAGCACCACAAAGATTGCAAAATAGACCAGCGGCTCCGCCTGCCATGTCTTTTTCAACAGCACAAAATGCGCAGCACCCAACAGCGCCGCCGCATACACCCACCAATGCAACTTGCGCCACACCACAGGGCCCATCTTGCGTATGGACAGATTGTTCGACGTGATCGCCAACGGCAACAAGATCAGAAACGAAATTACCCCCACTATTATATAGGGGCGCTTTGTGATGTCCTTGATGATCGGACCCCACTCCAACTGCTTGTCCAACAGCAGATACACCACTACGTGCGCAAAGACGTAAAAGAACGCCATCAACCCGATGGAACGACGAAATTTAATAAGGTTCCAACCAAATAGGTCGCGCAGAGGTGTGATCAGTAAACCAAGGATCAATGCCTTCAGCGCATATTCCCCCAACCCATGTTCCAAAGTCTCAACAGGATTAGGACCTGGGTTCTGCAAAACACTCCAAAACAGCGCCAGCCCAGGGATTAGCAACAAGATGTACATTATCCACGCAGGGATAACACGGGCCACACTGTTCACTGACATTATCGTCTCCAACCATTTGCCACAGTATCACGCACCCATCTGCGCGGTGCAAAAGGAATACGCCTGCTTAACTCGACTGTCAGAATTGTTTCAATGTGCCCCGTGCGCCCGCAACGGTCGCCGCAATCCGATAATCCGCTCCGCCTCCTCGCCTTTGCCTTGGCGCAGCAATACATTCACCAAACTGAACTCCAGCAAGTCCCTCTGCGCACGGCTGCCCCCCAGTCGTGCATCATCAACCAGCGCCGCCGACAACGCCGCCGTGGCACCCGCCCAATCCTGCTTTGCAATCGCATCAAACGCCTTGGCACAATCGCGCACCACATCCGCCGCAAACCCTTTGGCCGCATCTAGATAGTCGCGCAGCGCATCCTGCTGTCCAGCCATCGCATGGGCCAAGGCTGCATGCATATCAATGAAGCTGTTCCCAACCCTTGGAAACGCCTTAGACGCATATTCGCTAATGTGCTGCCAGCGCGCTGGATCCACATCCTGCCCCGCCATTTCCGCGCGGTATAATATAGACGCCGTGTCCGTAATAATATTGATCGGCAACCCAATCGACGCATCAGGTTTCACCTCGCGATCCACCCACGACCACATTTTTTCTGTATCGCCTTGCTCCAACGCCCACAGCGCAACATGCCACGCCAAATGTCCGTGCATCATGCCGCTGCGATCATAACTCGGCATCCACTCTTCCAGAAATCCAATCCCATCCATCAGATTGCCCGCCTCATAGTATACGTGAGACCGCACATGCGCTGCGTGGGAATGATCCCGCTTTTGGGCCAATGATCGGTCCACCAGCTTGCCCGCCTCGCTCAGCTTACCCACTTCACACAATGAAAACGCATGTTGCGTCTGCATCCACCAATCATCGCCATAATGTGGTGCCAATGCAGATGTAAACGCCAGCAGTTCCGCCTCGCGCCCTGCATGTCCCGAAAACCCGATCATTCCAAAGACCCCAGTGCTTAGGCCAGCAATCATCGCATCACGCGGATACTCGACCAAATGCGCCCTCAGTGCCACCAACGCCTCGGCCGCTTTGCCGCCAAACTGCAACTGCATCACATTTAGATGGGACAACTCTCGCGCATTCGCACCGCCTGAAATCTCCACACCTCGCGCCAACGCCGCCTTTGCCCCGCGCATATCGTTGGACAAAACCAACGCCCGCGCCAATCCCGCATGACCCAGCGCAAAACTGTCATCTGCCAAAACCGCCGCTTCGAACGGGGCCGCCATATCCGCTGCACCAGACAACACACGATCCACGCCCACTATATAGTGATCCCGCGCCGCGCCCGACACGGTGGAAATCTGGTTGTCATAACGATCGTGCAGCATTGGGGTATCCTTCTCTTGCCGTTCGTACGAACCTAATCCTGTCCGCACCAAACGCAAATCACATTCACTCCATTCATAATCCCCATCCCGCAAAACCGATACGCTGGCTCAAAAGAAAAACCCCGACGCAATGGCCGGGGTCTCTTGTTCGTGATGCAGATCGAAAACCTAGTAAAACTTCGACAGGTCCATCCCATCATAAAGGCTCGCAACCTCATCGCCGTATCCATTGAACTTCAACGTTGGCTCTTTCTTGGTAAACAGCCCGCCTCCGATCACACGATGGGATGCCTGCGACCAACGCGGGTGGTTCACCTCTGGGTTCACATTGCTGTAAAACCCATACTCCCGCGCATTCAACTTATTCCATGTGGTCGGCGGCTCTTCCTCTGTCAGCGTGATCTTCACAATGGATTTGATGGACTTGAACCCATACTTCCATGGCACCACCAACCGCAGCGGCGCACCGTTTTGATTTGGCAGAACCTCGTCATACATCCCCGTCGCAATAAAGCTCAACGGATGCATCGCCTCATCCATGCGCAGCCCTTCAACATAAGGCCACGGGAACGATCCACTTTTCTGTCCGTGCATTTCATTAGGGCGCAGCAGCGTTTCAAACGCCACGTATTTTGCGTTGCCCTGCGGGTCCGCCTTAGCGATCAAATCAGACAGCTGAAATCCGACCCACGGCACAACCATGGACCACGCCTCAACGCAGCGGAATCGATAGATACGTTCCTCGAGCGTCATGTCTTTTAGAATATCATCCAGCGCATAAGACCCAGGCTTGTTTACCGCCCCGCCAATTTCCACAGACCAAGGGTCCGTTGTTAGCGCCTTGGCATATTGCGCAGGGTCACCCTTGCCCGTCCCAAACTCGTAAAAGTTGTTGTACGTCGTCGCATCTTCATAAGACGTCAGCTCCAGCCCCGCACCATATTCGGTCTTGGCGGCATTCAACTTGGCCGCTGCTGGCAAACCGATCCCCGCAGCAAGGCCAAAACCCGCTGCCCCTGCCATCAATTGACGGCGGTTCATGAAATCAGCTTTTGGCGTCACACTCGAATACTTCAAATCGCTCTTATAACGGGCCATCGGATACCTTCCCTTTTCCACTCTTCTATAATGTGCCCTAGCAATCCGCATAGTCCAACGCAAAACACCCCTGTTCACAACCTTGTTGGAATGGTTACAGTCTCCCTAACGAAAGGATCACCCATGAAAACGCTCGCGCTTGCCCTAATTGCCGCCCTTGTCCTGCCGCTATCTGCGCAAGCTGGGGATCAACTTGAACGCATCACCGCCAACTGGAAAGACTGGGCCAAGGCCAACAAAGTCTCCAAATCCACAATATCTGTGTCCAAAGGCGGCAAGATTGTTTTGTCAGATGGCATTGGCACCGATGCGCAAACCGCCATGCCCTTCGCCAGCCTTGGCAAAGCAGTCACCGCATCCTGCACAGTGCAGGCCGTGAAGTCGGGTCTGTTCAAATACTCTGACACCGTTGGCACACTGCTTGGCGACACCCTGACCATTGATCCCAGCAACAGCGACATCACCGTGGCACAGCTTTTGACCCATGGCTCTGGCCTGTCTCCCGATCAAACCCAGCAACCTATGCAGCGATGGGTTGGCGGCGACACAATTGTCCACGACAAAGCCAGCAAAACCGCCCTCTCTCGCACCCCTCAACAGGTCGCGCCGGACACCTATTATTATAACAATGAAAACTACGCCATTCTGGGCCGCATAATAGAGGTCACAACCAACCGCAGTTACGAAGATTATTGCTCCGAAAAAGCCCTCGCACCGCATGGCGTAACGACCCAAAACCTCACTACTATATACGGCCCCTTTGCAGCCTTCGGCGGCTGGTCCATGTCGGCGGATGATTACACCCGCTTTTTGATCGGAACCTTCGGCAATGGAAGCAGCCTTGGCAATGATCCTACCGCCTATCCCAGCACAGCCCTAAACCCAAAAATCAACTATGGTATGGGCACATTCTGGCGCGAATATCAGGGGTCATACAATCACTGGCACTTCGGCCTCTTGTGCTTTGGCCGCAAAACCTCAGGCGGCAGCTACTTCGCCTATTATGAAGGCAAAGTCTCCGTCGTCGTCACCCACAATCGTTGCGTTGATTGGGATCAATCCTTCGCGCTCGACGCGGCAATGGCAGGCGCGGTGTATAACAAGTGATCTTTTGGGTGGTTCGATAAACCAAACACGTTCACCCCAAGGAAACTCTTCGCCTAACCTTGGTTCGGTCTCGGCCAAATCTTATCCATCCGCTCGGATCGCCCATTGTCCTGCACAATGCGCACATGATGGCGGCGAATGCCCCGTGGTTCAGTGACGCCAACGGAATGCGCGATCACTTCGACTTCTTTGATCATCGTCTTTGCGTAATTGGCCACTTTGTCGAACTTATCTTTTGGCACCAAACCCTTTTGGAACCGTGGATCATGGGTCGTGATCCCTGTCGGGCAGGTGTTCTTATTGCACTTCAACGCCTGAATACACCCAAGCGAAAACATAAAGCCCCGCGCCGACGTCACAAAATCCGCACCCGCCGCAATGGCCCAAGCCACATCACCGGGCACCATCAGCTTGCCACTTGCAATCAAACGCACACGATCGCGCAACCCATACTCCACCAACAGGTCCGACATCATCGGCAGGCTTTCACGAATGGTCACCCCCACCAAATCCATCAGCGGCATCGGGCTGGCACCTGTGCCACCATCCCCACTGTCCACCGCGATAAAATCAGGCGCACTCTCAATACCGCGCCGTTTGATCTCTTCAAACAACTCCCGCATCGGCCCATCATCACTGACCACAGTTTTGAACCCCACAGGTTTGCCCGTCACCTCACGCACATGGGCGATGAAATCCAGCAACTCCTCAACCGAATTGATATCTGTATGGCGGTTCGGGCTGATGGACGCTTCGCCCTCCCGAATCCCACGAATCTCCGCAATCCGCTTCGTCACTTTCTCCGCAGGCAGGATGCCACCTTTTCCAGGCTTGGCCCCTTGCGCCATCTTCACCTCGAACATGCGCACCGTGTCATGGGCTGCAATCTCGCGCAGCTTGTCATCTGACAGATTGCCCTCTTCATCGCGCACGCCGTATTTCGCCGTACCAATCTGGAACACCAAATCGCATTCCCCTTGCAGGTGATAAGGGCTCAAGCCGCCCTCCCCTGTATTATACCAAATCCCCGCCTGCTTTGCCCCGCGCGACAACGCTTTAACCGCTGGCTTGGACAACGCCCCAAAGCTCATGCCAGAAATGTTGAATATCGACGGCGCCATATAAGGTGTGCGGCAATAGGGGCCAATCTGCATCGGCTCCGTCTTGGCAGCCTGCTCATCCAGCGGAGGAAACGGCGCATTCACAAAAATCGGCGTACCCGGAACCGACAAATTGCGCGTTGACCCAAAAGCAACCGTGTTGCCTTTCCCCGTGGTTGCCCGTTTCACATAATCCCGCTGTGCGCGGTTAAACGGCAACTCCTCACGATCCATGGCAAAGAAATACTGACGGAAAAACTCCCCCATTTCCGTGAACAAATGCCGAAACCGCCCCACCACAGGATAGTTCCGCCGCACCGCATCCCCTGTCTGTGTGCGATCAATGAAAAACATCACCAAAATCGACAGAACCGCGATCCCTACGGCAAAAATGAACAGGACTGCGAAAAAGAACAGAACATCAGAAACGGCATTCATTAAAAACATGGGTGACTCCTCAGCGTTGGCAAAACCCTACCGAAGTAGACCGCAGACACAACCGCAATGCACAACACATTTGCTCCCACAAACAGACGTTTGCGTGGGTTTCTGTAATGATTAAAGCGTTTCAACATAAAGTCGAAACGCTATAGCAAAAAAAACGGGCAGGGTTTCCCCCACCACTCTTAACTCAAATAGGTGAAATACACATACGCCCCTGCAATCAGGGTGACAGGCCAAAAAATGATGGCCAGCTTCACGGTCAAAAAGAAGATAACCTTCGCTACAAACCGTAAAAGCCAGCCAATCATTCCATCACCTCTTAATGCACAGGCTCATCAACAGGTTTCTTCGGCTCACGCCCAACCCCGTTGATCACCAACCCATTGTCGTTGGCGCCCACCGTCACAGTGGACCCATCCAGCACATCACCAGACAGCAGCAATTCCGCCAACGGATCTTGTACCGCCTTTTGGATCACCCGCTTCAAGGGCCGCGCACCGTACACAGGATCATATCCTTGATCCGCCAGCCACGTCTTCGCAGCCTCGTCCAGTTCAAGCGCAATCTTACGCGCCTCCAAACGGCGTTCCAAAATACCCAACTGGATATCCACGATCCCGTCCATATTGCCACGGCTCAACCGATCAAACATGACGATCTCGTCCAAACGGTTGATGAACTCAGGACGGAAATGCCCCTGTACCGCGGCCATCACATCGGCTTTGGCCGCTTCAGCATCCGCACCTTCTGGCAACTGGCTCAAGGCTTGGCTACCAAGGTTTGACGTCAGGATAATCAGCGTCTGTTTGAAATCCACAGTCCGCCCCTGCCCATCGGTCAGCACACCATCGTCCAGCACCTGCAACAGCACGTTGAACACATCGGGATGCGCCTTTTCGACCTCATCGAACAGCACAACCTGATAAGGCCGACGCCGCACGGCTTCCGTCAGCGCACCCCCTTCGTCGTACCCGACATAACCCGGAGGCGCCCCGATCAAACGTGCAACCGAATGCTTCTCCATGAACTCGGACATATCAATCCGCACCATCGCGCTGTCATCGTCAAACAAGAACTCTGCCAAGGCTTTGGTCAGCTCAGTTTTCCCCACACCAGTTGGCCCAAGGAACAGGAATGACCCTTGCGGACGGTTTTCATCCGACAGCCCAGCGCGGGATCGCCGCACCGCATTTGACACAGCCGTAACCGCATCCAACTGCCCGATCACCCGCTTGCCAAGCTCGCCTTCCATACGCAGCAACTTCTCGCGCGTGCCCTCCAGCATCTTATCGACAGGAATGCCCGTCCAACGCTCAACAACACTCGCAATATGCTCAGGCCGCACGGCCTCCTCGACCATCACGTCGTCTTCACGACCTTCTGCGTCAGCCAGTTTTTTCTCCAGATCAGGGATCACGCCATACTGCAATTCGCCCATCTTGGCCAAATCACCAGCCCGCCGCGCCGTTTCAAACTGCACACGCGCCGTGTCCAGCTCTTCCTTGATGTCTCGCGCACCTGCCAGCTTATCGCGCTCTGCCTGCCAAGCCGCCGTCATTTCTGACGATTGCTCCTGCAAATTGGCCACGTCTTTCTTCAGACCCGCCAACCGATCCTTAGACGCCGCATCCTTCTCGGACTTCAGCGCCTCCACTTCGATCTGCTTTTGCAACAACTCACGGTCAATGGCATCAAGCGCCTCTGGCTTGCTGTCCACTTCCATACGCAACCGCGCCGCCGCTTCGTCCATCAAATCAATCGCCTTATCAGGCAAAAACCGATCCGTGATATAGCGGTTAGACAAGTTCGCCGCAGACACCAACGCGCTGTCGGAAATCCGAATGCCATGGTGCAACTCGTACTTCTCTTTAATCCCACGCAGGATCGAAATCGTGTCCACAACGGTTGGCTCTTGAACCACAACAGGCTGGAACCGCCGCGCAAGTGCAGCGTCCTTCTCAACATGCTTGCGATATTCATCAAGCGTCGTTGCCCCGACACAGTGCAACTCGCCGCGCGCCAAGGCAGGTTTCAACAGGTTCGACGCATCCATCGCCCCCTCGGATTTTCCCGCGCCAACCAACGTGTGCATCTCATCAATGAACAAGATGATCTCGCCCGCCGCCTCGGTCACTTCCGTCAGAATGGACTTCAACCGCTCTTCAAACTCGCCGCGATACTTCGCGCCAGCAATCAGCGCCCCCATATCCAGCGCCATAAGCGTCTTGTTCTCCAAACTCTCAGGCACATCACCATTGATAATCCGCAACGCCAAACCCTCGGCAATCGCGGTCTTACCCACGCCCGGCTCACCAATCAAAACAGGATTGTTCTTGGTGCGACGGCTCAACACCTGCATGGCACGACGAATTTCCTCGTCCCGCCCGATGATGGGATCAATCTTCCCATCCCGCGCCGCCGCCGTCAGGTCCCGCGCATATTTCTTCAGTGCATCATAACCATCTTCCGCAGACGCGCTATCCGCCGTGCGCCCCTTGCGCACATCATTGATCGCCGCGTTCAGGCCCTGCGCCGTCACGCCTGCGCCCTTTAGGATCGTCGCCGCATCGGATTTCACAATCGCCAGCGCGGTCAACATGCGCTCTACAGGAACAAACGAATCCCCAGCCTTCTGCGCCAGCTTCTCCGCCTCGCCAAAAACCTTTGCCGTCTGCCCATCCATGTAAATCTGTCCAGCATCGCCAGACACTTTTGGCATCTTCGCCAAATTCGCATCAACATCCTGCAACACCCGCGCAGGATCACCACCAGCGGCTTTCATCAAATTCGCCGCCAAACCTTCGCCATCATCCAGCAAGGCTTTC
>CAYWIR010000067.1:3344-9276 GCA_964458375.1 uncultured Neptunicoccus sp. | reverse complement strand
CGCATCTGACGGAGGAACAACCTGCAGCCGCTTGGACAGCGCCTCTAAACGAGCCTTATCGTCAGGTGAAAGGTCGCTCGTGATAATGCGAATATCCCCATCAAACCAAGAGTTTTGCTCTAGGAAAGAGGTCAGCATAACCATCGTCCCTGCCAAAAAACTGGCAGAGGTCACCGTCATCAAACACGTTGAGCGAGGATCATCGCTCAGCGGTTTGGGCTGGCTCATTTAACGTCTGCGATATCTGCGGAAATGATGTCATTCAAAAATGCGCCCACTTCGGCGTCGCATGTTTGTGCATCAATATCATAGGCTTGCATCAAATCTGCTTTTACATCTGCCACCGATTTTTCGTCTTCGATCAGATCCCAAATCTTCGCCGCCACGTTTTTCAGGCTGAAATACTCACCGCTTTCGATGTTCATCATCACATATTCATCTTCCAACTGTGTGGACAGAACAGTGTCTTTGCGTTTCACAAGGGATGTATCGGACAGGGTCATGTGGCAGGCTCAATTCAATTGCTTCAAAGTGCAGGTCCAAAATGCAAGAAAAACACACAATATTCAACATGAAACGTATCGTGTTCTAAGACCAAATACAGTAGTCTTAACGGAATCTGTTACGGGGGTGATCCATTGTCCCAAAATTTGAATTTCCATCCTGCTTAGGGTTGCATCCGTGTTTCATTGTTCTGCATTTCTCCTCAATATTGCGTCCGAACTGGAACTCGCCGAGTTTCGATGCGCGACCTTTGATACGCCAGATGTGCAGATCGTTTTGGCCCCTGTGCCATCATCCCTGCCAGAGCCCGCAATCCACCGCGCAACGTGGCAAGCCAAACCAGACACCTTCCTGATCGATATCGAAGGAGTTGCACGGTATCTTGTGACGAATGGCAATAAAATCACGATCCAAATCCACGCAGGGGCAACCGAAAACGCAGTGCGAAACTTTCTGCTCGGCTCTGCTTTTGCGGCCCTTCTACAGCAGCGCAAACTTTTAACACTCCACGCCAGCGCGATTGAAACACCCAAAGGGGCCGTGCTGTTCAGTGGGCGATCAGGTCACGGCAAATCCACCTTGATGTCCCAGTTTGGGCAGCAGGGCTATACAATGATATCCGATGATATCACGGCCGTTGAATTGGTGGATGGTCAGGCCGTGGCACGCCCTTCTTTCCCGCGCACGCGGCTGACAGAGATGTCCATAACCAAGCTGAAGCTAACGCAAAGCTATGACCGTATTGGCTCCAGCATTGAAAAATACCATGTGCCAGTAGACGTCATCGCGTCGAAACCTGTTCCAATTCATGCTGTGTGTTTTCTCGACCTGACCGATGTGCCAGAGCCAACCCTTGACATGATGGATCGCAAATCGGCGCTGCGCGATGTTGTGCGTCTAACCTACCGCGCCAACTTTATGAAAGCGATGCAGCTTGCTCCCGTTCAGTTTGAAATTGCCTCGAGTGTGGTGCAACAAAGCGAATTTTGCACAGTAACGCGGGTCGGCAACAAACGCAGCTTTGATCAGACCTTCACGCTGATTTCCGAACATTTGGGGATATAGAATGCATCTGATCGCATCCTACCCCAAGTCTGGAAACACATGGGTTCGCGCCTTGTTGGAATGCTATTTCTCCAAAGATCAGACTGTAAACCTGACCGCGCTCGCAGGGCGCGCCAAATTGAACTCGCGTACCCTGTTGGATGATACGATGGGGATCAATTCAGCGGATGCACCCAAAGACGTTTTGGAAAACCTGCGCTCAAAATACTGCGAAGTTTTGGCCGCAACAGAACCAGAGACCAAATTTGTCAAAGTGCATGACGCCTATTCCTATTGCCCCAACGGCGCGGCTTTGTTTCCAGCCCCTGCGGTCAAAGGCGTGGTGTATCTCATGCGCAATCCATTGAACATCGCCCCGTCTTACGCGGATCACCAAAACGGCCATTTGGACGAAACGCTCGACTTTATGGTGGACCCAAACGCTTCGCTTTACACGGGGAATACGTTTTCTTTTGTACAGCTCGATCAGCGGATGGGAACGTGGGCCGATCACGTCAAATCTTGGACAGAGCAAACCGACTTGCCGGTGGTTATCAATAAATATGAAGACCTGTGTGAAAACCCCGTTGCGGCGCTGTCAAACATTCTGCGGGCGTTGGGGGAAACCCCTGATCAGGATCGTGTGGCCAAAACAGTGGCTGCCTGCTCCCTTGATAACCTCAGGGACCAAGAAAACCGTTTGGGCTTTCCAGAAAAGAACCCCAAAGCCGAACGCTTTTTTGTCAAAGGCGCGGCGCGGGATTGGCGCAGCGAATTGACACAAGAACAAGCAAAACGGCTGCTGGATGTGTTAGGGCCTGTCATGGCTCAACACGGCTATGATGTGACGGGGCAGGGCTGATGGGCAAACATATCGTCATATCTATCAATGCCTCGTGGAACATCTACAACTTCCGCGCGGGTCTGATCCGCGCCTTGCTTGCCCAAGGCCACCGTGTCACCGCCCTTGCACCCGAAGATGCGTTTTCGGCGAAACTGGTCGATATGGGATGCGAGTTTCGCGCCTTGCCGATGGACAACAAAGGCACGTCGCCCCTGCGGGATGCAGCGCTTTATCGGGCCTATAAACGTGCGTTGCGTGATCTTATGCCAGACGCGATGCTGTGTTATACCATCAAACCCAACATTTATGGCACCCGCGCGGCACATGCGCTGGGCATTCCTGTGATCAACAATGTCTCGGGTCTTGGGACGGTGTTCATCAAGAAATCCATCGTCACCACCATTGCCAAACGGCTCTATCGCTGGGCGTTCCGCACATCAAAACATGTGTTCTTCCAAAACGCAGACGATCAGCAGTTGTTTCTGGATCATGGCCTTGTGCCCAACCACAAAACCTCTCTGCTGCCTGGGTCTGGCATTGATTTGACCACCTTTGTCACCAAAGGGCCGAGCCCATCTGATCCCCCCAAAACCTTTCTGATGATCGCCCGTCTTTTGAAAGACAAAGGCATCTTTGAATATGTCGAAGCAGCCCGTCAAATCCGCGCCGAAATGCCTGATGCGCGGTTTCAAGTCCTTGGCTTTCTGGATGTGGACAACCGCACAGCGGTAACAGCAGATCAGATGGACGCATGGTTAGCAGACGGGGCCATTGAATACCTTGGCGCCACCGAAGACGTGCGCCCTTACATCGAGTCCGCAGATTGCGTCGTGCTGCCATCGTATCGCGAAGGTACCCCGCGCACGCTGCTAGAGGCTGCGGCTCTATCGCGCCCTCTGATTGCAACCGATGTGCCGGGGTGCCGCGAAGTTGTAAAAGACGGGTATAATGGGTTCTTATGCCGTGTCCGTGATGCAGACGATCTTGCACGCTGCTTTAAGGCCATGCAAAACTTGGATCGTGCCACCTACACTGCCATGTCTAACAACAGCAGAACGCTAGTTGAACAGACGTTTGATGAAAAATTTGTAATTGAAGAATACCTAAAGGTTCTAAACCAATGACCGCATTTGCCCCAGCCAAGTCTATCGACAAGCGGATCGTGATTTCCGCCCTTGTTTTGGTGGTGATTGCGGCCATCTTCTGGCTCGGGTCGCGCTATCCATCCTTGAACGAAAAAGCGCTGATGGGGGTGGACAGCCCGATTTCTGGACTGGCGTTTGATACGCTTGTCACCATTCTTCCCGATACATCCGAAGCGTGGAAAGCCGCCATGCATTTCGTCAATTGGATGTATACCAATTGGCGTGGAATGACCTTTGGCATTCTGTTTGGGGCAGGGCTACTCACCCTGCTGTCTTTGATCCAAACCGTGTCCTTCAAAAGCCGCTTTGCCAATGCCGCCCTTGGCATGATCATTGGTGCGCCCATGGGGGTCTGTGCTAACTGCGCAGCACCCATCGCCAAAGGGTTGCACAACGCAGGCACGCGGTTTGAAACCACCATTGGTGCCCTTATGGCATCGCCCACGCTCAACGTGATCGTTGTGTCCATCAGCTTTGCTTTGCTGCCCACCTATATGGCAGTAGCCAAAGTGGCGATGATGGTGCTGTTTATCCTTTTGATTGTCCCGCTGCTCGGCCGTTTGGCCGAACGCCTGTCCCCTGACTTGCACGAAAAGGTTGTGATCCGCACCCAGACCAAAGCCACAATCTGGAGCAAGATTAGCAGTTGGTGGCAGTTCAACGGCCTTGGTGTCGCCGCGGTATCAGACGCAGAAAACCGCAGCCTACCTGCCGCCATTTGGTTCGTGAAATCCTTCCTGCGCAGCCTGTGGTTCCTGTGCATAACGACGATCCCCATGATGCTGATTGCAGGGCTGATCGGTGCAATCTTGATCACCTTCTTCCCCCTTGAAAACGCGGTCCGCTTTCTCGACAACAGCTTCCAAGGCTCCACCATGGTCCTCCTTGGGATGGCATTGCTGGCGATCCTCGCGGTTCTGCTGCCTGTGCCAATTGCCTTTGATGTGATCATCGTGGCCATTTTACTGGTGGCGGGGTTGGATGCGAAATACGCCATGATCCTGTTGTTGGGCCTTGGCCCATATTCAATGGTCGCCTTCCTGATTGTGGGGCAAAGCACCAGCTACCGCGTCGCATCCTTGGTGGGGACAGCCGTTGTTGCCTTGGCGTTCACGGCTGGATTTGTCGGGCATTACGGCCACAAACGCGCCGTTGCCATGCACCAAGAGATGATCATTGCGCAAATTGGCAACGTACCTTCGCCCAACATAAAGATATCTGAACGCGTGCCCGCCATGCCACTGGCTGAGATTCAACAAAAATCAGCCGCGATCAGCGTCCCGATGAACCCGCTCCCTGCCAGTATAGAACACTCAGGAGCAGGGCAGGTGTCTGCTTTCACGCGGCCACAGCAAACCCCCACACCTGCGGCAACAGGAACCGTGCCGTTCAAGCGTGTTGTTGGCGCAGAACTGGGCTTGAGCGAAGAAAAAGAGATGTCAGCCCTCTATGGCAATGGTTTTGCGGGTGAAGTTCAGGGCATCGCCTCTGGGGATGTGAACAATGACGGTTGGGTTGATGTGGCCTTTGCTGCGGACACTAACCGTGGTGGCGTATCGCTTTATGTGAACTTAGGCGGCACCTACGCACGGCAAGACCTTGATCTTGGGCCGATGAACACTGCCATGATTGGATCGCTGGCTCTGGTGGATATCAACAACGATGGCGCGCTCGATCTGTTCGTGCCGAGCGTTGCGCAAGGCAACTACGTTTTCTTCAACGACAACGGCACTTATGGCATGAACCAACACGTCAAACTGCCTGACGTCGGTTCGTTCCACACCATTGCCCCGGGCTTCGCTGATTTTGACAACGACGGCAAACTCGACATTCTTCTTGGCAATTCAACGGGGGGGAACCTGCTCGGCGAAGCTGGTCATATGACGTTCACCCGTGAAAACGCGCGGGATTACATTTTGTGGAACGAAGGTGATGATTTCACACCGATGCCCTTATCAGGTGTTCCAGGGCATACGCTGACAAGCCTGATCTGGGACGTCAATACAGATGGCAGGCTTGATATCCTGATCGGGGATGATTTCGCACCAACAGACAAAATCTACCTCAATACAGGCCCACGAACCTTCGAACTGGCAACACGAGAGTCAGGATTGGTGCCGCGCTTGCTGTCCACCACCATGAGCTATGACTTCGGGGATATGAACAACGATCTGACGACAGAGCTGTACGGCGTAGAGATCAGCAAAGGCGACTTTGTTAATTCTGAAGGGTATCTCGACGTATGCAATCAGATTTTTGAAGATGGCCGCTTCAGCGCAGCAGAGCGAGACGATTGCTTTCAAGTGTTTAACTATGCTTCGGACGCTATTAGCCTGATCAGACCAGACTCAGCCTTTGAATGCAGCCAATTCGACGCTGCGAACAACAATGGCGT
>CAYWIR010000067.1:0-3244 GCA_964458375.1 uncultured Neptunicoccus sp. | reverse complement strand
GGCCTGCAAGACATTTATGTTGCCATAGGGCGGTTTTCCCAAAATCGGTATCGCACGAATGCGTTTTATCACAACGAAGGGAATAACCAGTTCTCCGCGAAAGAAGACGGCTTTGGGCTTTATGACAGCATGCCCAGTTCGTCCCATGTTTTGGTTGATTTTGACAGGGACGGGGACGTGGACATTATCCGCGGCCCAACGCTGACCCATGTTGTCGTTCACCAAAATGATGCCCCCGCAGGCAATGCCTTATGGGTGGATTTAAACGACGAGCTTGGCAACCATTTCGGAGTTGGCGCGACCATATTGGCACATGCAGATGGCGTAACCCGCAGACGCGATATTAAGGCGAGCGGCGGCTTTTCATCTGCCGATGCACCAATGGTTCATTTTGGGGTGGGGGGTGCCAGTGAAATCGACTGGCTAGAGGTTCAGTGGCCCAACGCCACAAAAACGCGCGTTACAGGCCCGTTCAAGGCCAACAGTCATATAACAGTTGTACGCAAGAAATAACTGAAAGGGGCTTGAACGCCCCTAACCACAATCAGGAATCGTTGTAGAACAGATCTTCTTGACGCACCTGCCCACTTGGAAACCCAGCTTCAGTCGTGCTTTGCACGCTGTCGCGTTGCAATTCGGGTGTTTCCCATTTTTCTTTGGGTGTTGGATCGTTCTGAATGTCGTTTCCGGTCTTCATGTTAATTCCCCAGCTTAAATTTTCGGGTTCGGTGCAATTCATGCGGTAACTATAGGTGTGCGGCGTCTATGTCGTCCACTGTTTTCGACACCGTTAACCTTTCCTAATGCTTTTATACGCCCAAAACCAACTTTTCAATGAATGACTTCAACTTTGGAACAGCTTTCCAAAGAATCCACGCTTTTTTCTTTCGGGTTTGGGCCGATTTTCAACGATATTTGCAGGCTTTTCTTTAGGCGGTAGTGTGCCGCTGTCCAGAATCACTTGCGGGTTGATCTTTGTCAGCCGATCGGCTGCGGCAACACCCACACGGTTCGCGATCAAATCATAGGCTTTGCTCAGGCCCGGAGGGCGGTGTTTCGGGCTATGCGCGTCCGATGCAATGATGTCGATACGCCCTTCATCCAACAGGCGCAGCGCCCATTTGCTGGCATTGCTGCCAAATCGCCCTGTCAGGGACGCCGCCGTCACTTGGATCGCAACGCCCATATCATCCAGTTGCGTGATCAAATCGTAATCCCGTTCAATCCAAGTCAACCGCTCGGGATGCGTTAAAACGGGGATATAACCCGCCTGAAACAACAGCTTTACCAAATCAGGCACATGGGGCGGGCAAACGTGGTGCGGTGGTTCAAACAAGAAGTATTTCCCACCACCAAGGGTCGGAATTTCCCCAGCCTTCAGGCGCTGTGGCAGGGCAGGGCTGATATGCGCATCTGCTCCAGCCACCAGTTGCAAAGAAATACCGTTGGCATCAAGTTCGGCTTGCAGCGCGGCAATCGCAGGCAAAATCGTGTCCGCAGAATTGTCATACACGCCCTCTTGGATATGGGGCGTGCAGGCCAAAACTGTCGTACCATCCGCCACGGCAATCCGTGCCATGTCCAAAGCAATGTCCAATGTCTCCGCCCCATCATCGATCCCAGGCAGAATATGCGAATGTAGGTCAATCATCGGTCTTAGCAGGGGCGTCCGATGCGGGTGTTGGCACAGGAACAGGGTCCGCCTTCACCGTGCGCACAGCAGATTTTGCCGGAGGTTTCACCGCAAACAAAATCCCGTTCAAAACAGCAAACAACAGTGCGATGGCCACCGTGCGCAGCGGGTAATCCACCGCCGAATGCACCAACAGGGCCAAGATCGACAGCAACGCGGCCCGCTGAATGGGTGTGGGCGGACGCGCCGTAATCAGCATCAAAGCATAGAGCACAAGGATCGCCGCCGCGATGACCCCGCCTTCCAGCAGGATTTCTAGGTAATCATTGTGCGCATGATTGGTGAACTCCGCCGCCACGGTCTCAATTGCTTCATAACTTGGATAGATGTCGATGAAACTGCCAAGCCCAGTGCCATAGGGCAGGGTGTCCCGAATGGCAGCCACAGTATTCAGCACAAACTTAGACCGATCGCTCACATCCATGAACTGTGCATCCCGCGTTACAATCGCAGCCATGCCAAGGATCAGCACCACCAGAAAGCCCATCACCATGAAAGGCGACAACCGTTTCGCGCCGTTTAAGAACACCGCAAAACTGAACAGGCTCAACAAAACCGTAATCCCAATGCCAGCGGTCGTGCCAATGGACACTTGGAACAACAGCACAATGACCACCACCGCCACATAGCCCACTTTGTTGTCCCGCTCGTGTAGCAAAATCAGCGCGAGCATCGGGATCGCGGCATAGAGCAGGGCTGCGAAATGATTTGGGTTTGCAAACAACCCGCCCAGCAGCCTGAACGGCAAGGGCAAGCTGGGGCCAAAGACGTCACCACTGGCGGCGTGAAACACGGCCACGATTAAGTTGATGCCGATGCCGACAAAAAGAAACGGCAATAAGCGTTGTTGTTGCCTGGCATGCATCCGTTGCACCACCAAGAACATGGGCACAATCGCGATGATAAACAGCGATGCTTCTAACGCACGTTGGGGGGCAACGGCCCAAAATCCAGCGCCCGTTGGCATACCCAACGCATCAGGATAGACGTTTTCAACTGGAACAAATTGCAGGCCAATCAGCCCGACACATAACAGCAGGATCAGTGTTTGCAGCCAGCCAACAGCGCGAAATGACAGGCCAGACAGCCCCGCAAACACGATGGGCAATAGCAACACCTGCAACAGATGTGTGGTCCACAACCCCTGTACGGTTCCCCCGCCAAGGATCAGCGCAAAACACAAAAGCAGCCCGCAATACCGATGCAAACTGGCGCTGACGGGGATCGTGGCGGCACGGCTCATTCGCTGGCCTCCGTTTGCAAAATGGAAAGGCTGTGCAACGTCAGAACGCCCGAATTGCGTTCTTTCCAGTCAAGGGTTTGAGAGCCATTTGACAGTTCAATCTGCTGGGCTGCGCATCCATTGCTCGGCACAGAGAACGAACGGGTTGTTTCTGTCGTCTGATAATTGCCCTCTTTCAGCGTCAATCGCGCCAAAGGCGATGCAGGGGACTCAAGACAGGCAACTGTAATGGCCAACGGGGATGCCACATCCAAACCGTCCGCACTGGCGTTCAGGTTCAAAACATAGTCTCCGCCATGCAAAACAAT
>CAYWIR010000066.1:0-9321 GCA_964458375.1 uncultured Neptunicoccus sp. | reverse complement strand
CTTGATCGGTTCGAAGAACTACACGAACTGTCTTTGGGTGGCACGATGATCCAAGATATTTCACCTCTGTCAAAACTGTCGGTGATGAAAATTCTCCACCTTGATGGCACCTTCGTCCAAGACCTGACCCCGCTCAAGAAACTTGATTTGTTGGTGGAACTGAACCTTGGCCTCACCTCTGTCTCTGATGTATCCGCGCTCAGCGCGCTGGAAAACCTTCGCTTCCTTGATCTCAGCGCCACCGCGGTTCAAGATGTTGCCCCGCTGGCGAGCCTTGAAAACCTGCGCGAGGTTCGCTTGATCGGAACCTCCGTTGAAGACGTGTCTGCGCTCAATGCGTTGATCGAAAATGGGTTGCGAGTCCGCCAGTAAGTCTCTGTTCTTAATCCAAAAATGAACACAAATACCCGTCATGCGCCCAGCCTGTGACGGGTAGATTTTTATACTCTTGCGGCTGTCCATTTTTGTCGTGGTTCCGAGAGCCACCCAAAACCCGCACCCAATTCCCATGCCGTTGGCGCGTGTCTACTTCGACCACCACCAAACGATTAAACTTGCGGTTAGACGCACTGTTCGCGTTGGGCTCTGCGCGAATTGTCAAAAACCCCTCAGGCCCGTTCACGTTGCAGACCATCGCATAACTCACCCCCGCAGGATTGTATGGCCAGGATGTTTCTCGTGCCAATCCGCCAAGCGATATTTGCCCGTAATCGGCCTCTTCTGCGACAACTGGGCTTGCCATCAAACAGGCTGCTAGAATTACTTTTTTCATAAATGTGCCTCCGTTGCCTGCACTGTACCCTATTTTGCCACGTCCTCAACCCGCCCACTGGATGGCGTCAATAAAGGCCGCAACAACGCCAACGGATGGGATCGCAAGGTCAGGCGCATGGACACGTAATCTTCCACCACCTGCTCTCCTTCGGACATTTCTGGAAGGGTGATCGGCAGTTCATCCAACCCTTCCCCTTCCAGCTCATTTGCAAACAGCGGCAACGGCGCCGCGCCCTTCACGGCCTTTGCATGCCACAACGCCTCGCGCCGATTGTCACCAACACTGGCAAAGGCATCCGCCTCGGCCAACACCTCCAAAACGTGCGGCGGTGTTCCCGCACGGCGCCAAACGTCTTCTACTTCGGTGTACCCGTTTCCTCTGGATGCACAGATCCACATGGCCTCTTCCTCGCGCATCTTTTTGATCTGCCGAAATCCCAACCGCAGCGCCAACCCCCCGCGCCCATCTGGTTCCATCACATTGTCCCAATAGCTGGCGTTAACACAGATGGGCCGCACCTCGACCCCGTGTTCGCGGGCATCCCGCACAATTTGGGCAGGGGCGTAAAACCCCATGGGCTGACTGTTCAAAAGCGCACAGGCAAAAATCCCAGGATGATGGCATTTCAACCAAGCGCTTGCATAAACCAACAAAGCAAAACTCGCCGCATGGCTCTCGGGAAACCCATAGGACCCGAAGCCCTCAATTTGGCTGAAACACCGTGCCGAAAAATCCTCGTCATAGCCGTTGTTGATCATGCCCTTCATGAACAACTCTTGAAACTCAGACACATTCCCATGCTTCTTAAATGTCGCAAGCGAGCGCCGCAGCCGATCCGCCTGTTCAGGCGTAAACCCCGCGCCAATGATGGCAATCTGCATCGCTTGTTCTTGAAACAGGGGCACACCCAACGTTTTGCCCAGCACCTCGCCGAGCGCATCAGACGGGAAAGACACCTCTTCTTCCCCTTGTCGGCGGCGAATAAATGGATGCACCATATCGCCTTGAATGGGCCCGGGCCGAATGATCGCCACCTCGATCACTAGATCATAAAACGTGCGCGGCCGCATACGCGGGAGAAAGTTCATCTGCGCGCGGCTTTCCACCTGAAACACTCCCAAACTGTCCGCGTCGCACAGCATGTCATAGACCGCAGGATCCTCGGGTGGCAGCGTCGCCAAAGCATAGTCTGTGCCATGGTGATTCTTAATCAAATCAAAGGCTTTGCGGATGCAGGTCAACATACCAAGAGACAGCACATCCACCTTCAAAATACCCAAGGCATCAATATCGTCCTTGTCCCAACAAATGACCGTCCGCCCTTCCATCGCGGCGTTTTCTATGGGGATCAACTCATCCAACCGCCCCTCTGTCATGATGAAACCGCCCACATGCTGGGACAGATGACGGGGAAAGCCGACGATCTGATCCACCAATTCCAACGTCTGACGCAGCCGCGTTTCATTGGGATCAAGCCCCAGTTCGCGCAACTGATCTTCTGGCATCCCGCTGGCGCCCCAGCCCCACAATTGGCTCGACAGTGCGGAAATGGTATCGCCCGACAGGCCCATGGCCCGACCGACCTCGCGGATGGCCCGTTTGCCTCGGTAATGCACCACCGTTGCACACAACCCCGCGCGGTGGCGGCCATAGCGTTCATAGATGTATTGAATCACCTCTTCACGCCGTTCGTGTTCAAAATCCACGTCAATGTCGGGGGGTTCATCACGGGCTTCGGACACAAATCGTTCAAATACCATCGTGCCCACTTCTGGCGATACAGATGTGACGCCCAGCGCAAAGCAAACAACCGAATTCGCCGCCGACCCGCGCCCTTGGCACAGGATGCCGCGGTCTCGTGCGAAATCCACAAGGTCGCTCACGGTCAGGAAGTAGGGCGCATAGTTCAGCTTGCCGATCAGCGCCAGCTCATGCTTCACCATCTTCACGACCTTTTCAGGTGGTCCTTCAGGATACCGCCATTTCAGACCCTTGAACGCCAATCGTTGCAATCGGTCTTGCGGGGCTTCGCCTACCGAAATTTCCGACGGATATTCGTACTTCAATTCATCGAGCGAAAATGTGCAGGCCGCCGCAATCTCTCCACTGCGATGCACCGCATCCGTGTGGCCTGCAAACATCCGCAGCATCTGCGCTTCATTGCGCATGTGCCGTTCTGCATTTGACAGCGCTTTATCCCCAATATCATCAATCCGCAGCCCTTCGCGGACACAGGTCAACACATCGCTCAGCCGTCTGCGCGACCCGCGGTGCATCACGGGCGTGGCCGACGCCACAGTGGGGATACCCAACCGATCCGCAAGGGTCGCCAAGCGATCAAATCGCAGCGCATCCTGCCCTTCATACCGGGGTGATAATACTAACGACACGGCCGTTCCAAAGCGGCGCGTCAACCGCCGCACCTTTCGCAGCCAATCGTTCGCGCCGCCTTTGATCTCTGCACCCAGCGGCGGATGGATGAGGAGTTCCATCCCGTCTCCAAACTCCAAAACATCCGCGAAATGCAGCAGAGCTTCACCTTTGCCCACCCGCCCTTTGGCCAGCGTCAAAACGCGGCACAATCGCCCCCAAGCCGCGCGATCCCGTGGCAACGCGGTCAGGGTAAACCCATCCTCTGTTTCCAACCGCGCTGCGGCCAACAGGCGTGGCACCACCGCATCACTGCCATCTTCCCGCTGCTTGCGGGCAATCTCGCGCAATTCAATATGCGCGCGCGCGATCCCTGCAACAGAATTTACGTCTGAAATCGCCAAAGCAGGCATGCCAAATTCATACGCTTGTTGAGCGTATTCTTCGGCGTGGGAGCCACCTGTCAGGAACGTAAAGTTCGACGTATTACAGAGTTCAACAAAAGCCATAAACTCTATATATTCACGTTTTGTTCTTTCTGCGAGTCTTACGTGTGACGAGGGGAAGGATTTGGATATTTTATCCAAAAAGAGATCAGGCGCCCCGTGTTTCCACAAGACGCCCTCTCTTTTTGGACGGCCATCGCCTTCCCAGGCTGTACCGCGATTTCAGTGTACCCCAAAGATGGTTAAAGCACTGTTAAGAGACTCTTTTTGGGTCAAATATCCCCCGCACGGAGTGCTAGGAATTTTAGTCAAACGACAGCCGTTTAACATCTGCATCAGAACATTTGCCTTGCCGCAAACATTTTTGCAGCACGTTGATGCGGCGTTTCATGGTGTGTTGACCATGGGGTTGATGACACGGGCCAAGGGTCAGAACATCGCCTTGGGGTGTGTTTTCCAAAAACATGATCCAATCGCGGTCCTGTGTTTGTGTGGGAAAGCCACCGCACCAAGAGGCAGCGCAAACTGTGTTCACGGTCAAGTCCACTGACCGCATCTCCGTCAGGTTGCGTTTGCCCAGAAATCGCCCTGTTGCAACGCCCTTGGCGCTTAAGGCTTGGCCTTCGCGGTATTTTGGAATGGGGGCGGTCATTTTCACTGTGCCCACAAAGATGCGATAGGTGTCAGGTTGATTTTGATGCCAGTTGAAAGTGCGCGCAACATTCGGTGGCGCACAACTTAGCGCCTGCGCGTCCGCCCCGATCACCGCACAAAAGATCACAGCGGCAGCGCGGATCATCCGATCTGCTCCTTGAACTCCCGAATAACCCGTTCATAGGTATCCCGCTTGAAGGGGACAATTTTCCCCAGCAACTCTTCGGGTTTGATCCAACACCATTCACGAAACTCTGGCTCGTCGGTTTGGATATTGATCAGGCTGTCATCGCCCGTAAAGCGCAGCAAAAACCACTTCTGCTCTTGGCCGCGAAATCGACCTTTCCACAATTTTGGCACCAGCGCATGGGGCAGATCATAGGGAATCCAGTCATCTGTTTCCGCCACAACCTCTACCGCGCTTGCGGGGATACCCGTTTCTTCTTCTAGTTCGCGCAGGGCGGCAGCACGGGGGTCTTCACCCTTTTCCACGCCCCCTTGGGGCATTTGCCAAGCATCGCGATAATTGTCGAGCCGTTGACCCGCAAACACATGCCCAGCCGCGTTGCACACCATCAGCCCAACACAGGGCCGATAGGGTAATTTAGCAATGTCTTCTGGAGTCATTAGTTTGCTTGCCCCAGAACCGCGAGACCCTTCAAGACGTCCAAAGCATAGGCCAACTGCGCATCATCATTGCGCAATTCTGCGGCTTTTTTGGCTTCTTCACGCTCTTCTTCTAGCAGCTTGCGCTGATCGTCTGTCAGGCTGTCGTTGGACAGGGACCCGCGCAAATCGGATTCAAACCGTTGTTGACGTTGATCTTCCTCTGCGGCCACTTCAATCGCGGGGCGTTGCTCGACAAGGATGTCAGGGGATACGCCCAACGCTTGGATCGAACGGCCAGATGGCGTGTAATACCGTGCAGTTGTCAGGCGCATAGCGCCGTCCCCTTGCAGCGGCATGATCGTTTGCACAGACCCTTTCCCGAAGGATCGTGTACCGATCACAACGGCGCGGCGGTGATCTTGCAACGCACCCGCCACGATTTCTGACGCCGATGCAGAACCACCGTTGATCAGAACCACAATCGGTTTGCCCTGTGCCAAATCACCGGGTTGGGCATTCACGCGATCACTGTCTTGTGGGCCACGGCCACGGGTGGAAACAATCTCACCTTTTTCTAAGAACGCATCGCTGACCGCGATGGCTTGGTTTAGCAAACCACCTGGATTGTTGCGCAGATCAATCACAAAACCCGTAACGCTGTCCATGCCGCCAGCTTCTTCAACTTTGGCTTTCAGTTCAGATTCTAGGTTCACGAAAGTCTGATCGGAAAACGTTGTAAGGCGCAGAACAACACTGTCCCCTTCCAACCGCCCACGGGCTGCTTTCACTTTGATCTTATCCCGTACAATGGTGATATCGAACGGTTCATCCGTGCCTTCACGTACGATGGTGATGACAATCTCTGATCCAATTTCGCCGCGCATCAGATCAACTGCATCGTCAAGGCTCATGCCAAGCGTGCTTTCGCCGTCTACTTGCGTGATGAAATCGCCTGCCATAACGCCAGCAGCGTCTGCGGGTGTATCATCAATAGGGGACACAACTTTGACAAAGCCGTTTTCCTGCGTCACCTCGATGCCCAAACCACCGAACTCACCACGGGTTTGCACACGCATACTGTCGAAATCTTCAGGCGGCAGATAGGAAGAATGCGGATCAAGTGAAGTCAGCATTCCGTTGATCGCGCTTTCGATCAATTCTTGCTCATCCACTTCTTCAACATAAGCAGAACGGATGCGTTCAAAGATATCACCAAACAAGTCCAACTGTTCATAGGTGGATTTTGTTTTCGCAGCTTCCTGCGCGATCAGCGGTCCCGTAAATTGGGCCGTCAGAACCATTCCTGCAAGCGTGCCGCCAATAGCGGCCAATGCGAGTTTCTTCATAAATCCATCCTAACTCTCGTTAATGGCAAACCAGACGCTGGGGTCCACAGGCTCACCTTCATATCTCAACTCTATATAGAGCGTTTCTTGCGCAAGTGCGCTACCGCCATCTGACGCTTCGATCAAAAATTCTTGTGCACCTGCTGGATTTCCGCCCAACAGGCCAACGGGCGCTGATTGATCAACCACATGTCCGATCTCACCGTACACTTGATCCAGCCCTGCAATCACCAGCAAATAACCAGGTTGCGGCTCTAGAATTATCACGTTTCCGTAATCCAAAAACGCCCCTGCATAGCGCACAGTCGCGGCCACTGGCGCACTGACCAGCGCAAGCGGACGTGCCGCAATCACCAGCCCTGGTCGTTTTAAACCAGCGGCATCCACCTCGTTAAATCCCCGCAAAATCGCGCCTTCTACAGGCAAGCGAAGCGTGCCGCGCATCTTATCAAAGGGAATCGTTTTTGCGGTCTCTGGTTCGGGTGGCAAGACACCGATGCTGCCTGCAAACATCTCCAGCGATGTAGCCCCATCGGCGAGAATCTGTGTCTTTACGGGATCATCCAACAACCGCTTTGGCAAATCCGTGCGATCCGCAATGGCTTGGCTAAGGGAAACGCGGGCTTCTTGCACGCCTGCCAGTCCCAACCGCAATTGTTCCTCGGCCTTGGTTTGGATGGCCCGCAGCTCGCTCAGTTCTTCCAACTGGGATTTCAATTCTTCTGCTTGGCGCTGCAACGATGGGGTCACCTCGGACATCATCATGCCTGATCGCGCAGTGCCAACAGGCCCGGTTGGGTGGATCAACAACATCGGCGTGGTGGCCCGTTCAAGGGTCTGCAAAATACCCAACAATCGACTTAACTGATCGCGGCGACTTTCAAATTCCAGCCGAATAACCCGTTCACGGATGGTGGCGCCCCGCAACCCATCGCGCATGGCGCTCAACCCGTTTTCATAGGCCCGCACCGTTTCTGTTAACGCTTTCACCCGATCTCGCGAACTGCCAGCTTTGCTCAGCCCATCGGCTGCCACCTTTAGGGCTTCGGCTGCCAACTGCGCTTCTAACACCACATCACCCTTGGCACAGACAGAAGAATTGCCCAGCATGAAGGCTGTAAAACTGGCTAAAATCAGGTGCTTGGCGTTCATTCTTCGATCAAACTCTTGCCTGTCATTTCTTTTGGCAGATCCAATCCCATCAGCCCCAATAAACTAGGAGCCAAGTCAGCCAATCGCCCGCCTGCACGCAGCTTTGCACCTGATGGTCCGCCGATCAAGACCACAGGCACAGGATTAACCGTATGCGCGGTATGCGGCCCGCCCGTTTCAGGATCAATCATGGTTTCACAATTGCCGTGATCCGCGCAGACGATCATCGCACCGCTTGCCGCATGAACAGCCGCTTCAACCTGCCCCAATCCCACATCAACAGAGGCACAGGCCGTCATCGCGGCCTCCAGATCACCCGTATGCCCCACCATATCTGGGTTCGCATAATTCACGACAATCAGATCGTATTTTCCTGACGAAATCGCCCCGACCAAATTCTCCGTCACCTCTTCAGACGACATCGCTGGCTGCAAATCATAGGTCGCAACCTTCGGGCTCGGTGCCAAATACCGATCCTCCCCATCCGCGGGAACCTCTACCCCGCCGTTCAGGAAAAACGTCACATGGGGGTATTTCTCTGTCTCGGCAATTCGAAATTGCGACAACCCCTTTTGCGCGACCCAAGACCCTAGCGTGTTGACGATATCCTCTTCAGGGAAAATCACATCGCAGTATTCAGAATGCGCTTTCGAATATTCTGTAAACCCAGACACCAGCGCCAAGTCAGGCCGATCCCCTGTGTCAAACCCATCAAAATCAGGTGCCGCGATCGCCGCCAAAATTTCCCGCGCACGGTCCGCGCGAAAGTTCAAACAAACCAGCACATCACCGTCTGCCATACCAGCATATTCACCAATCACAGAGGGCAAGAAAAACTCGTCGCTTGTGTCGTTGGCATAATTGGCTGAAATCACCTGCGCCGCCGACACTGCGCCAATTCCATCCCCTTTGACCATGGCATCAAACGCTTGGGACACCCGCTCCCACCGATTGTCGCGGTCCATCGCGTAATACCGCCCTGTCACAGTCGCGACAAATGCGCCTGCTGGCATCGCTGCTTCCAACTTGGGCAAATAATCACCCGCTGATTTTGGCGCAACATCGCGCCCGTCAGTGAACAGATGCAACGCCACATGTCGCCCCGCTGCGGTCAGGACGTTCATCATCCCAATCATATGATCGATATGGCTGTGCACACCGCCGTCAGACAGCACACCACACAAATGCACCGTGCCCTCACCTGCCGCCACGATCCGCTGTACCGCAGGCTGATCCGCCAGTTCATTCCGTGCAATGACGCCATTGATCCTTGCAAGGTCCATTTCGACCACACGCCCAGCGCCAATGTTCATATGTCCGACTTCAGAATTTCCCATTTGGCCAACAGGCAACCCAACATCTGGGCCAAAGGTGGTGAGCGTGGAACTTGGACAGTCCCGCATTATCCGATCAAAGTTTGGCGTGTCGGCCAGCGCCACGGCGTTGCCTTCACGTTCGGGCCGCAAGCCCCAACCATCCAAAATGCACAACACAACGGGTCTCGGAATACTCATCTACCTGCCTTTAAGTCTCTGCTTTTTGGTCGTGATATCTGCCACAGGTCTTAAGTACAAGTTAACGAGCAATGAATATCGTTAACGCGATTCAGCGCAAAAGTTAATTTTACAACGGAACACACTACCCATACCTAGAGGACCCCTGTTTCTGGGTAGTTTGCTTTTTTTAAAAACGGCTATTTTTGCGCAGCGTTAACCACGGTTAATGGCCCTGATTAGGCCCGATGATAAGGCGCATTTCCAAGGATACTCGCGGCGCGATACAGCTGCTCTGACAGCATCACACGCACCAACATATGCGGCCACACCATTTTACCAAACGACAGCGCGAAATCGGCCTCTTGGCGTAACGATGGGTCCAGCCCGTCCGCCCCGCCAATCAGGATCGCCAAATCCTGCACTCCCGTATCGCGCCACGTACTCAATTTGCCAGAAAACTCAATGGAGCTCAG
>CAYWIR010000065.1:7345-9377 GCA_964458375.1 uncultured Neptunicoccus sp. | reverse complement strand
TTTGTCCTTAACCGCCCGCGCAACGTTTTTGCAGTCAGACTGGTTTTCCAATGTAACAGGCCAATTTGATCTGGTTGTCAGCAATCCACCCTACATCACCGCCGATGAAATGGCAGAAATTGCACCCGACGTGCGTGATTATGAACCCCATATTGCTCTAACACCCGGGGGGGATGGTCTTGATGCCTATCGCACCCTTGCTGCTGGATTGAATACAGTTCTCGCCCCGCAAGGACGCGCTTTGTTTGAGATCGGCAAAGATCAAGGCACCGCGGTCCAAACCTTGTTTCAAGATGCTGGATTCGCAACGGTCACTGTTCACCCCGATTTAAACAGCCATCCGCGCATTGTCGCCGTTCAAACCTAGGATATTAGGCCGATACCGTACTAATCTTGTTAAATAGCGCCATTTTTACGTATTTGCGCTTGTCTTTAACGCATAACACATAGTACTTTCTGGCATCGGATGATGGAGCGGCACTCGTTCTCATCCCATAGCATCCAAATAGGGTTCTGGAATTTCGGTCTTGGGTAGAGACCAAAAAATCAAAAAAGCACAAAGGTTCACAGATCATATGAGATCTTCAAACAAATCCCGTTCGCGCAATAAAAATCGCAATCGCAACAACAATAACAACAATCCTGCGAATGTGGTAAACCGCGTGTTCGACAGCTCTGGACCAGAGGGTAAGGTCCGTGGCACGCCGCAACAGATTATCGACAAGTATCAAACTTTGGCCCGCGACGCACAGCTGTCAGGGGACCGTGTGGCCCATGAAAACTTCCTCCAACATGCGGAACATTACGTGCGTATGCTTGGTGACGCGCAGCGCGAAATTGATGCGCGTCGCGAACAACAGGATCAACAGCGCCAGCAAAACCAAAATAACAACCAGCAGAACAATCAACAGCCCAAGAAGCAACAGCCTCAGCAAATTGCGATTGATGCATCTGGCGACCAGCCATCCATGCCTGCGGATGCTGAATTGTTCCCTGCCCAGGCTGACAGCAATCTGGTAGACACACCAGAAAGCCAACCTGTCAAAGCAGAGAAGAAACCCGCACCACGCAAACGCGCTCCTGCGAAACCAAAGGTGCAAAATCCTGCGGATATCGTGGCAGAAGCTGTTGAAAACGGCGGCGATGCTCCCAAAGCGGCGGAATAATCGCTGCTTTAACGGCGCATCAATTCACTAAACTTGCAAAACTGCTCAAGGCTGATTTCTTCGGCCCTTTGCGTTGGCTTTATACCAGCCGCAATCAGACGATCCTCAACATCAGGTGCCAGACTTTTTAAACTGGCCCTCAGCATTTTGCGCCGTTGCCCAAAGGCTTGCGCCACCACACGGCTCAGGGTTTTGGCGTCCGCTTCAAACCGTGGTTTCTCAAGACGTTCCAAATGCACCACGGCCGAGGTAACTTTGGGTGGCGGCGTAAAGGCGGCAGGTGGAATTTCCATCACAATCTTTGCGTCACACCGCCATTGCGCCAAAATTGACAGCCGCCCATAGGCCTTGCTGCCTGGCTGCGCCACGATCCGCTGCGCCACTTCTTTTTGAAACATCAGCGTCAGGCTTTGCCAAAATGGAGGCCATTCATTGGGCGATAACCAACGGGTCAGCAATTCGGTTCCTACATTGTAGGGCAGGTTTGAAACGATCCGAATGGGGGCAGTCAAATGCTCCAACGGGTCAATCTTCAGCGCATCGCCCTGTAAAACTTCCAGCTTGCCACCGTGATGGGCAGATACTTCCGCCAGAGCTGGTAAGCATCGCTCGTCCTGCTCAATCGCCACAACACGCCGCGCACCTTCATAAAGCAGAGCACGGGTCAAACCACCTGGACCAGGCCCAACCTCCAACACATCACTATTCGCCAAATCCCCAGCTTGTCGCGCAATCTTGCTCGTTAGGTTCAGATCCAGAAGAAAGTTCTGCCCCAGTGCTTTTTTCGCAAACAGCTCATGCGTGTTTATCACCTCGCGCAGGGGTGGCAGGCCATCAATGGTTGCCATCATACACCGCCCTTGCTG
>CAYWIR010000065.1:0-7245 GCA_964458375.1 uncultured Neptunicoccus sp. | reverse complement strand
GTTGCCATCATACACCGCCCTTGCTGCTGCCATGTCACGGGCACGTTTCAGCGCCTCAATAAGGCTGGTGGCATCTGCAACGCCTTTTCCCGCAATATCAAATGCGGTTCCATGATCGGGTGATGTGCGAATAAACGGCAGGCCCAACGTCACATTGACCCCCGCCGAAAAGTTCAGGGTCTTGATGGGGATCAACGCCTGATCATGGTACATGCAGACGGCCACATCGTATTTCGCACGGGCAGGGGGATGGAACATTGTATCCGCAGGCAGTGGCCCCGCAATATCAAACTCCTCGTCGCGCAATTCGTCCAAAACGGGGGCGATCAGTGCAATTTCCTCACGCCCCATCAATCCACCTTCGCCCGCATGAGGGTTCAGCCCTGCCACGGCGATCCGTGGCGCAGGCAATCCAAAATCACGGATTAAGGCTTGTCGCGTAATGCGGAGCGTATCGCTCAACAGGTCCGCTGTGAGCGCCTTTTTCACGTCCTCAAGCGCAATGTGAATGGTCACGGGAACAACAGACAGCTCTGGCGCGGTCAGCATCATCACGGATCGATCTACGTCTCCAAGTTCTGCCAAAAACTCTGTATGACCGGGGTGGGCAAACCCCGCACCTTCGATCAAAATCTGTTTGCTGATCGGGTTCGTGCACACACCAGCAGCCAAGCCCGACTGTGCAAACTCAACGGCCTTTTCAATGGACGCAATCACCCCTGCCGCATTGGCGTGGTCTGGTGTACCCGCGACTGCGTCATTGGAAAAGTCGATGTGATACAGCGGCAAACCGTCCACGCTTGCTGCTTCTGACGGGGCGGAAATCTCGGTGCAGCCGTCGAAATGACGCCGATCACCCACAACAAAAAACGGCAAGTCACCTTGCAGTGCGCGGTATGCTTTGGCGGTAATTTCAGGCCCGACACCTGCGGGATCACCGCTGGTCAGAGCAATGGGACGTGTCATTTGTACTCAACAATGGCGTCGCTTTTCAGCTCTTGTAAAAAACCACCGCCAAATCCCGTGACACGCTGGTTAAACAGGCTGGCACGGATGTTTTCGCGTGCACCCTCTGGTAATTCACGTAAGCGATCACACACCATAACAATGGTCAAAGTGCCCGCAGAATTGGTATAGTAGCTTGCTTCATGCCGGTCCAAACCTGCAATTTCCACAGCAACAGCAGATGGCAAATTGCGCGCTTCTTCCGTGTGATCTGTGTGACCAGGAACTGCAAACCGTTCGGATTGTGCCCGCAAATCATCACAGGTGTCCACATCATTGATCAGCTTCGTCGCATCCGCCACCAAGCGGTCTGATCCAGGTTCACCTGGCACGTTTACAGATGTGTAACTCACACTGACAGGAAGCTGATCAGCATTCTTATCCTCGCGCACACCACGCAATTGAAACAGGCCCACCGTTGGTCCAAGTGTGATCGGTGCAGTCACCTCACCTGGTTGCAATGCCATGATTTGCCCTGCCAAGCTGGCTGGCAATTGGGACACAGGCAACCAATCCAAACGTCCTGAACGCGCACGGGACGGGGAACGGGAATGCCGCCGCGCTGCTGCACCAAATGCCGCTTCGCTGGTGATAGACTTTGACAATTGTTCTGCAAAAGCGATCGTTTTTTCATCGCCACGTTGGTTCAGCGGCAGGCGAATTTCTGAAAACAGAATGGACTGCTGTTTTTGTCCTGCGATCAGGTTAAGCGTTGTATCAATCTCATCATCAGACACATTGGCCCGCCCACCGTAGCGGGCTTGCACGAGGTTGCGCCACAACAGGCCTGCGCGCACAAACGCTTGCATGCTTTCTTTGGCCCCACCGCGTTGCGCAATGTACTGATAAAGCTGCTCACCCGTTAGATTGGCGCGTCCAGCAAATTCATCCACGCCTGCTTCAATTTCTTCGTCAGTTAGGGTCAATCCAGCCTGCGCGGCAGCTTGCAAACGCAAACGATCATCGATCAACTGTTCCGTTGCCGTTGCTTGCAAGTCACCCGTCGTGCCAAAAGCCCGCAACAGCAAAACCCGTTGGGACACTTCGAAATTTGTGATTACGCGGTCGTTAACGCGTATGGCCACACCATAAGGGTTCACGCTTTGCGCGAGTGTTGGAGTGGACCACGCCACAGCCGCCGTGGCCATTGCAAAAACCAGTGTTTTCATCTTGCTCATCTGACTACCCGTTTAGTGACGCACATCGGTGCGCGTATTTCTTGTTTCGCTTTTTATTGCCTAGACCAGCCAGTTCAACAGTCAGTCCAAACTCCCGCGTTGGCCGCACAATACCAGACCCTTCAAATTGAAGCGAGTAAGAAAGATTTACCGCCACACATTCATTTTCATAACGAATACCAAACTCACCGCTGGTTGAACTGCCTGTTTCTAGATTTTGCCGCCATTTGCCAGAATACGTCCAATAATCATTGTACCGATACTGTAGGCCGATCGATGCTTCATGGGTGCGATCACTCGCACCAGCAACCACATCCTGCTCCAACCAAACATAAGAGGCCTGGGCCGAAATGCGATTTAAATCCATAGACAACTGCATTTCGTTTTTACCAACGGTAAAGTCATCGTCAAACAGAGTACGGTTCACAAAATCAAATTTGTCCGCAAAAGACACGTTAATGGCGCTGACATAGTCAGAGTTCGTCCCATCGAGGCCTGTGCCCGTACCAAACTGGTTCAAATCCTCCGCCCGCAGAACCCGCCCCAAGGTCAGGCCATAGGTCCAACCAAGCGGATCATACCGCGTGTAAGACACACCAACATTTGCCCGAAGACCACGCTCCGTGGCGTCAAAGCCAGGAAAACGATTGATGGAAAACAGGTTGGTTTCCTCAAATTCCACCTGAACGCTGTCTTCGTTGGCATTGCGCCGCGCATCATCTGGCGACCACACAATCTGAATGCGCGGCTCAATCAAATGGGTTACACGCCCGTTTTGACGCGACAAGGGCCAGCGCAAATCTACGGCGGCTGTTGGCACCAGCTCACTCACGGTGCCATCAGGCACACCAGTTACATTTTGCGTGTAATACGAATTGGCTTGAAACCCACCATAGGCCCCAACGATCAAACCATTTCGCAAGGTCCAATCTTTTTGCCAGTCTGCGCCAAAACCGACCCGTGAAAACTCGCTATCCCCTTCACGCAGCAGACTCACAGCCTGCGCAGACAAGCCAATTTTCCCACCAAGCCAAGGATCAGCCCAAGTTTTACGAGCATAGATTTCAGGCAGGACCAGCGGAATTTCTTGGTCGATCTCGTTTGCACGCAAACTTTGGATGTACCGTGTAGATACTCCGATGAATGAATTCTTGCGTGTTCGACGCAGAGTGATGAAAGAGGTTAGACGATCCTGATCTTCAATCCCGATGCCATAATCATCGCGAAACGCATCGTCAGAGGCCACTTCCACACCAAACTCCAACTCAACTTCACGCTCTAGCTGAAACAGGCCGTTTGCGCTTAACGACGAACGGGTATTGTTGTCTGTCAGAGTGTCCGCAAGCGTGAAATGTGCATCAATTTCAAATCGCCCGCGCTTCACCTCGCGGCGGTATTGCGGGTTCAACAGAAAGCTGCCTTTGGTGAAGGCCCGTGTTGTCAGGGTTAAATCGGCATGATCGCCAAGTGTCCAATAGTAAGGAACCTCGACACCGTATCCCAGCGTGTTGGAGTTTGAAAACTTCGGCACCAAAAAACCCGTGGCACGTCGCACGGATGGGTCTGGCACTCGCAAGTTCGGGGCATAGAAAATCGGAACCCCCAAAAAATCGAGCGTCGCATTTTCAAAATACAACCGCCGCGCTTCTTCATCGTGCACCACGCGGCGTGCGCGAATTTGCCAAAACGGCGTTTTGTTCTTTTCGCAAACGTAACAGCTTGTCGCGACAACCTTATCCAACACTTTGAATTTGCCATTCTGGCGGTGCATTTGGCTGCTCACCAATTGCAACTGCTGCTGGATCAGGATTTCGGCCCCTTGGATCAGACCGTTTTCAAGATCGGTATCCAACTCTGCACTGGCTGCGCGGGTCACAACATCTTCGCCATTTGTCAGGGTCAAGGGGCCAGGCACAGACAGCCGTTTGTTGCGCTGATCGTAAATCACACGATCTGTGGCCAAAACTTGCGTTCCACGAAACACCTGTACATTGCCTGTGGCCACTAAAACCTGCGTTTTGGGATCAAACTTCACGCTGTCAGCGATGAGGGATATCGGGCCTGTGCGCTCAGGCGCTGCTTCTTGTGCTAAAACAGCCATAGGCCACCAAGCCGTCAGGATGGCGAAAAGAACAAACAAACGGCATGCTCTTTGGATCATATTCTATCCGTCCTCAAATCTGAGGAACAGTCCCACAGCAAATAATAAGGCAGCAAGCGGAGGCGCCCAAGCCGCCGCGAAAACAGGAATCTCTCCCGCTTCTCCCAAAGTCATAGCAAGATTTTGTAGGAAGTAGAGGGAAAAACCACAAATTAGAGCAAGAAACACCGAAACGCCCAGATTCCCCATTCTAGAGGTTTGAAGGGTAAATGCCGCCCCAATCACCATCATTGCCATCAACATTAAGGGGCGCGCCAATTCCATGTTCAAATGGATGCGATGGGGCAATGTGGAAAAGCCCGCATTCCCAATGGATTGAATGGTCGCGCGTTTGTTCCAAATTGGCACAGCTTCAGGCTTTGGATACCCGTCCAAAATCTGTGCAGGCGTAATGTCGGTTGGAAAGCGCAAGATTTCAAAAGTTTCAGAGCGTTGCTCTGGATTCACCCAACGCCGCCCAGTGGACCAAGTTTTCCCATTCGTGAACACCCATTCCGATTGACGCAAAATGGCCGTGCGCGAAAATATGCGTTTGACCAATTGCCCGTCGCCATCAAATTTTAATGCAGTCGCTTCGCGCAGGCTGGTGCCCCGTGAATTGGAACTTTGGGCATGGATCACCGTATGCCCAACATCATCTTTTTGGCGCAGCCAAAAACCATCATCCCCAAAGGATACAGATCCCCGCTTTTGATCTGTGTAAGCGGCCCGTAAATCATCGTGGTACACAGAAAACACAGCAGAAATCGGGTTCAAAAATAGTATAGTCGCCAACCCGAGCAAAAATGCCGTTAGGGCAGGGGCCAACATCGCGCGCAGGGCGGCAACGCCCACAGCCCGTGTCACCACGAACTCATTTGATCGCGCCAACCCAACACAAAACGTCAATCCCGACAGCATCACAATGATCGGCATGGCCTGCAACACCAACGCAGGTGAACTGAATATTGCCAAAGTCGCAGATTGCCCAAAATCCACACCATGTTTGGCCAACGCACGGATATTTTCCAATGTTTCTAGGACAAAGATCAGTAGGCATAGCACCGCAAACACACGGATAAACGCTCCAAAAAACCGCTTCGCAAAGTACAGATATAACGTCATGTCTGCACTCGATTTGGCGAAAGGATACCGCGCACCCCTGATTTCCATGGGGCTTGCCCCATGCGCACCAAGAACAAGATCGCCAAAAACGCGACCAAGACGGGCACATATAAAATCGGCCACCCAGCGGCACCATCTTCGACAAGCCCTTGCACCAAACCACGGGCCGAATTGATGGCCACCATAAACACCACACCCAAGGCAATGCGCAGGAAAAAGCCGCTGCGACTAAACCCAGCTGACAACAACACAATCGCCCCCAGCACTGGAACCACGATTGCCAACAAGGACTTAACCAATCGATCGTGCCATTCCAATCCTGCGGAGCCGTCTTTGCTCGCCCCCAATTTCCAAGACACAGTTTCTTCACTTCTGATCACGCGCGCACCGATATCCTTGGCAAATTGCTTCAGATCATAGCTTAAACTGTCAAATTGAATGGTCGTTAGGGTTCGCGTCTCTGGGTAAAACTGGTGGATCGACCCCTCAATCAACACCAGCTTTGGTTCATTCTCTGAACTGATGATCCGCCCAGAACTCGCCGTATGTGTAACCACGACACCTTCATCTCTACGATCATTGATCAGCACATCAACCAAGCTGCCATCAGGGGATGTTTGCCCAAAAAAGATCGTAACGCCGTCTTCTGGTGACGAAAACTCCCCCGCTGAAACAAACTGCGTCAGGAACTCTTTGCTGATTGCATACTGCCTGTCCTGAAACTTACCGAGCGCCACAGGTGTAACGAAATGCACCAAAACAGACATCAAAACAAAACAGACCACCCCAAAGGCGAAAAACGGCATGGTCGTATTCGCAGGCCCATGCCCAACACCCATAAACACCACCAGTTCCGCTTCTGAATACAATCGATTGGTCAGGAAAATCGCCGCTGCAAAGGCCGCCACAGGCACCACGGTTTCCATAACCTTGGGCAGAAGATACAGCGACAGTTCTGCGAAAACGCGACCAGATTGCCCGTTGTTGATAACAACATCCACAATCCGTAACGCTTGGTTCAGCCACAAAATCCCGCCAAAGATCACCATGAAAAACAGAAACGGCCCCACCAGTTGGTGCAGAACATATCTGTCTAGTTGCTTCACAGGCGCAGCCTTTAAATTCCCCAAGTCCCATTGGATTAAACCATTTTTTTGCGACCTAACAGACGCAGGTGGTCAATTCGGCAATAAAACGCTAGATCAGAAGGAAATCACCTCAAAACCAAAGGGCAAACATGACCTCTCCTATCTCCCCGAGCTTTATTGAGACCAATCTCGACTTGATCGACGCATTTGAAGGCAAAATCGTTTGCTTCATGACCCCAGCAGGGGGCCTCGATCCCTTGTCGCGCCGCGTGAACAAGCTCGCCAAAGGGGCGCTCGCCCGTTTCTCCGAATCGGACGCCTTTGAAGAGATGAAAGTGGGCGCGGTTCAAACCATGGATTTCCCCGCCAATATCAAAGCGAAATCCATCGTCGTGATCAAACTGGGCAAGAAAGCCGATACAGACGTTGCGCGTAATGCAGGTGCAGCAGCCATGAAATCTGTCGGCAAATCCGATGCGATGTTACTGGCAGGGGCCAGCCGCTCTACCGCTGATGTGGCTCAAGGCATGATCTTGCGCGCTTATGATTTTAACGACCACAAATCAGGGGACAAAACCGTTCAAGGGACGCTTACCGTTCTGTGCAATGGGGCTGCTGAAACAGAAACCGCATTTGTCGCGAACCAAGCCCAAAACGAAGGCGTCTTTTTCACCCGCGATCTGGTGAACGAACCTGCCAACGTGCTGAC
>CAYWIR010000064.1:0-9418 GCA_964458375.1 uncultured Neptunicoccus sp. | reverse complement strand
GGGGACAACATGCCTGACTGTCCGATCATCGATTACCTTGGATGATTTCGATACAGCGAGGGAGTATTTCGATACATTCTGTCTACGAGTGAGAAATGAATTCGCCTAACATACCTTATTTTCATATCCATTTCTGTAAATCTTATTCTGTGCTAAATTCGATTCCAGGGTCGCCCACCATTAAAATCCTTCTTCATATCTTGTGATGGTTTTGAGTTTCGGCTCAATTTTAGGATTTGTGTCTTGGCGTTCTAAAACGACTCTGAGTCACTTTGTTGGAAGCCTTGATAGTTGTGAACGAAGAAAAGTCGGCGCGATTCTGCGACACGGAAGACGGAGCCTTCTTGGAGCTGTACTTCAAGCTGGCCCTTTTCGTTTTCATTGACCTCATTAATCGCCGCATAGGCGATCCAGACCGAGCGGTTGATCTGTGCGCCCCATTTGAGGTCGATGGTTGCAGCGACGTCTTGGAGCTTGCCGCGTACCATTTCGCTTTTGTCGGGTTCTTGAACCACGAGGTAATGATCTTCAGACTTTATGAACTGTACCGATTTAAGATCAAAGCTCTCTTTCCCTATGACAACTTTGATGGATGAACTGGAATGTACGTCGAGCCGTGGCAGAGGGGAAACATCAACGCGGTTTAAATGCGGGTCGGGCGTTGCTCTGGCTTTAACAGTGGTCGCTTGCACAAAGCTCTCGGGGGGCAGCGTGTACTGTGTCGCGGTTTTTTCAGCGGATTTAGGGGGAGATACAGCGTTTAACGGAACCACACGACCCTGATCGTCCAAATCGGCCGCCATGCGATGTTGGGGTGCGACGAATTTGCCGTGAAAAACATCGAGACAGACGATAATGATTAGTGAGCGTAACGCAAATTCCCAAAGACCGTTGAACCCGTCGCTTAGTGACGTTTCAAATATGCCAAGCAGGTAGTTTGTTAAGCACATGCTCATGACATGCATGGGAACCAAAAGCAGGGGAGTGTAAATCGTTTTTCCCCCACTCCATTTTAAAACCAGCATGTAGAGCATTATGAGGACCAGTAGTCCTAAAAACGTTGTGACGACGCCTGCGCCGAACAGAAATATCTGAGGAATGAAAGGGATGCCGAGCGCCAACATCAGTGTGGAAAACAGGAAGATGGACATCAGCAAGAATTGAATGAACGTTGGATCTATTACGTATTCCAGAGCCGTCTTGGCAGTGGTGTAGAATTCGCCGCCGCCTGTATAAACAACCCGAGTATAGTGTTCTTCGCTGTTCTGATTCATCATTTAGCTTTAGTCGATCCGTATCGTTAAGGCCAGTATTTAGGCATGAATTTCGATACAGCACCATGTGACGAATGAGCTTTGCTACTTAAAGTAATCAGTAGTTTTTTAGAAGTTTGCATGTGTCTTGCGCACCCTATGGGGCCGAGGTGCGGCGCAGGCTTCTGTGCCTTGGTCACTCTATCTTTGAGCTTTATTCACCACAACATGCTACGCTGACATCGCCTATTTCTTAAGCCTGTCTCTGGCGGAATTTTTTGCGCCAACAGCAGGGACAACGCCGAAGGCTTTGCCAAGCCCGTGGGGTGGCATGCCTGAATACAGGCTTTCTTGGTTCCCCGCAGGAACGATATAGGTTTCATGCCAAATACCGACATCGCCGCGCGCTTTGGCCATTGATTTGTTGAATTTAGCCCAAGCGGGTTGATGAAATTCACCGTGAGCGAAGGCTTCGAGGTCTTCAAAGCTGCGCCAGTACACCACTGTTAAGCCAGGTGTGGCTGTGTAGGTGCCTAGGCATCCTGTTTCCTCTGAGGGCTGGCTGTTCAGCTGTTTTAACATGCGGGTCATGTAGACCATTGGGGGAATCCATTTGTGGACTTTCCAAAAGCGATTGATCCGCATGCCGATCAAGAACACAACAAAGTCGTCGCTTGGGGTGGCGGAGACGCGCTCGGCTACGATTTTTGACATTGGTATTCTCCTAGAGAGTTGGTCGGGTGGAGGGTTGCCGTTGCGTGTGCCGTGTGGACAGCAAGGGGTGCCATAAAAAGTGTGCGTCTTGTTTGTAACATGTGCGAGTCCCATCAATGTCAACGGTGTTGACAACACTTGACGACATTGCGGCAAATGTCAACAGTGGTGACATGGCGGCAGAAAACGAGAGATATCATCACGGGGATTTAAGGTCCGCGATTGAACGGATTGCATGGCAACATGTGTTGCAAGACGGTGTCGATAAGTTGAGTTTGCGGGCCTGTGCCCGTGCCGCAGAGGTGGATCCAGCGGCGGTTTATCGTCATTTTAAATCAAAGAATGACATTATTGCTGCTTTGACGCGGCGCGCTTTTGCTGAACTGGCGACCTGTTTGGAATCTCCTGAACAGCAAGATTCAGGCGCGTCTGACGAAGAGATTTTGCTGGCTATTGGGCTGGCCTATGTGAGTTATGCGACGGATTATCCCAAAATCTTTGCAATGATGTTTGATGTGGCAGGGCAGCAGCCCATGGAAGAGGTCGGTGGGGTTTCAATGAGTGAGCGCAATGCCTATCAGGTTTTGCAAGAGGCGTTGCAGCGTTGGCGGCCAGGTTTGAGCCAGCAAGACGTGGATATGTATTCTTTCACGCTATGGAGTGCGGTTCACGGGCTTTCGACCCTGTTTAACGCGCAGCTTGGTCCACCAACGCAAGAGGCAAAATCCGAACGTGCGTTTGATGTTTGTAAGGCGGTTCTGCGGGGCTGCGCTGCGCCGAATGTTTAGTTAAATGGTGTGGGTGTGGTGGTTTTTAGCCTGCGTTAATCACATTAGAAGTCTGTATTAAGATTTTGATATTTAATTAAAATTATCCTTACCCTGAAAGCCCAACAATCAATTGTTTCAGGCCAACCCATGCGCCGATCAGAATGGCGATGAAGGTGATTGGGGCGCTGAAGGCCAGAGTGGAGAAGGCGGAGAGGCCCTGACCTACGCTGCACCCAATGGCCACCACGGCGCCAATGCCCATGAGCGCCGCACCTATGATTTGGCGTCGTAGTTCGCGGGGGTCTTCGCAGGCTTCCCAGCGGAAGTGTCCTTTGATGAGGCTGCCGATGAACGCGCCCAGCAGGACACCGACCACTGAACCTGTGCCAAAGCTGAGGCTGTTGCCGGAAGAGGTCATGGCGTAGAGGATGGTTTCGCCAATGGGGGCAGAGAATGTGTGGCTGATGACGGGCAGGTCTTCAAAGCCTGTTGCGTTGATCCATGCGGACCCCGCCCAACCGCTGACAATGGACAGACCAACGACAGTCGCCCAGAAGATCGTGGAATACGCGGTGCGAATTTCGCGGTTCATTAAAGTAGCCGTCAGAATGATAAACCCGATGGCTATGCCGATGGTTTCGACGGTTAGATCGGTTGCAATCGCTGCGGTGTGCGCAATGCTGGGGGTGTAGGGCGTTGGGACAGCATCGCCAAATACCATAAGACGCAAGGGGGCGAGCGGGCCGCCAAGGGTGATGTAAGCGAAAATGCCCATCACAACGACGATCATAAAGGAACGGAGATCGCCGCCGCCCAATCGGGCCAATGCGCCGTAGCCACAGTTGCCTGACAAAGCCATGCCGTAGCCGAACAGCAGGCCGCCGAAGATGCTGGCGGATGGGTTCCATGCACGACCCAAGTAGAGTGTTGTGCTGAGATCGAGCCAATCTATGGCCGAAAGTGCGAAGGTTCCGATAATGGCGACGCCAATGGCGATGCCCCACATGCGCAGGCGCAAGGAGCTGCCGCCGTAAAAGATGTCTTCGATAGCACCGAGCGTGCAAAACCTGCCAAGACGTGCCGCGAGACCGAGAGCGATCCCGCCGAGCAGCCCGACAAGTGCTGTTAAAACAGGTTCTGAAACGAGATCAAGCATCGGGCGTAGGGCGTGAGTACGCGCAAGCCTTGAGCGGAGGCATGATTAGGTGTCTTTGCAGAAGAGATCATAGACAATTTCCATGATCTGTTTTGGACGGTCGTCTGTTAGGCTGTAATAGATTGCTTTGCCGTCACGGCGCGGTGTCACCAGCCCTTCGAGGCGCAAGCGGGACAATTGCTGAGAGACAGAGGCTTGCCGTGCGGACAACAGGCTTTCGAGTTCGGTGACTGATTTTTCGCCTGATGCCAAATGGCACAGGATCATCAGGCGACCTTCGTGACTGATCGCCTTTAGGAAGTTGGCGGCAAGCAGGGCGTTGTCCGCCATCTTGTCCATTTCAACATCAGTAATGTCTTCGTTAAATACGGGTAAACCCATTTTAGTGTCTCTCTAACTACTTGCGCTGTTTTGGGGACAGCGCGTTGATAGTGGTGTCCTTTTGATTAGCCAGATACATTTATCCCTGCATCTGTCAACATGCGGCCCAATAGTCCCCAAAAAAAATCTTCGCCCGGATAGCCTTCGATGCGGCTTTGCTCGACCCCGTTTACAACCAGTACAAAGGTTGGTGTGAAATGCAGGCTTCGTGCAAATTCTATGTCGGTTGGCCGTGTTGCATGGATGTCCATGCGGCGCAGAGGGGCGGCTTTGCCTTCAACCGTTTTGGGGTAAATTGCGGACAGTTCTTCGTTCCAACGTTCGCACCACATGCACCCGTGTTCTTCGACCATAACCAGTTCGGAATCTGCCGCAGCGTTTTGAACGAACACTGTGCACAAGAGCAGTAGGGCGGTGATGAATTGCTTCATGTGTTAATTGACCTCAATTTAACATATAGTTTAATATGAATATGTGAATTGTACAAGTTAGGCTGTTATATGTTGGATATCACATTTGCGGGAGCAGGTATTGCGGGGCTGTTGTCCTTTTTGTCGCCCTGTATTTTGCCCATTGTCCCTTTTTATCTGAGCTATCTCGCGGGTGTTGGGATCAATCAGATTTCAGAAAATGGAACGGTTGGCCGAGATGTGCGTATCCGTGCCGTATTGGCGGCGCTGTGTTTTGCGGCAGGGATTATCACCATATTTATGGGGCTTGGCGCCGCGGCAACGGTGTTTGGGCAGATGGTGCGCGAGTATTTTGACGTGTTGCGCTGGATCGCTGCGATTATCATTGGTGCGATGGGTTTGCATTTCTTGGGAGTTGTGCGGATTCCGATTTTATATCGCCAAATGCGGATGGATGCAGGAGACACGTCTGACGTTAGTTATATTGGCGCGTTCGTTATTGGTATGGCGTTTGCCTTTGGGTGGACGCCTTGCGTGGGGCCCGTGCTGGCGGCGATTTTGTTCACTGCGGCAGGGTCGGACACGGCCATGCGCGGTGCGATGCTGTTGTTTACCTATGGGGTTGGGATGACCGCGCCGTTTGTTTTGGCCGCAATGTTTATCGGGCCGTTTATGCGGTGGATGGCGCGCTTTCGTCGTCATCTGAGCCTTGTTGAGAAGATTATGGGCGTTTTGTTGATCGTGTTTGCGATCCTGATCGCTACCAATTCTATGAATTACATCGCCCAGTGGATGCTGGACGTGATGCCAGCCTTTGGCGCAATCGGATAATCGGAGGACTTATCATGAAGAAACTGTTTGCTGTACTGACGCTTATGGCGTTTGCCTTTCCTGCTTTCGCAGAAATTGGGGACGATGGTTTACACAAAGCGGATTGGATGCGGGACACGTTTAAGGACCTGTCGGAAGATTTGGCTGAGGCCAATGACGAAGGCAAACGCCTGATGGTCATCATTGAACAGCGTGGGTGCATTTACTGTAAAAAGATGCACGAAGAGGTTTTCCCAACCAAAGAGATTGCGGATTACATCGACGAAAATTTCTTTGTGGTTCAGATGAATATGTTCGGCGATGTGGAGGTGGTTGATTTCGATGGCACAGCCATGCCGGAGAAAGACATGGTGAAAAAGTGGGGGTTGTTGTTCACGCCAACGATTCTGTTCTTCCCAGCTGAAGTGGGTGATGATGTATCAGCGCAGTCGGCTGCTGTTGCTATGATGCCTGGGGCGTTTGGCAAATACACAACGTATAATATGCTGAACTGGGTGGTGTCTGAGGGGTATAACTCTGATGAAAATTTCCAGAAATATCATGCACGTAAGTTCGCAGAGCAGAAGGGAAAGCTGTTTAAATAGTGCTTAAAAATTATTCATATTTAATAATTCAATAAATTGAATTTGTTGTTGCGTTCGTTGCGTTCGGTGCGCTACGGTATGCAGAACGTTGTGTAAGGGAGGACACATGAAACTTCTTATTTTGACATCCGCCGTGGTTGCGCTGTCGGCATCAAGTGTGTTGGCAGAGCCAGTTGCGCCAAGTGATGTAAAGTTCACTGAGGGTGAAGTGGCCATGTCTTTGACAGGCGTGGCAGGGGATCCTGTAGCGGGCCGTGAGGTATTCAAGGGGCGCAAGCTGGGCAACTGTCTCGCGTGCCACGAGAACGCTGAAATGCCAGAGGAATCATTCCACGGTGAGGTCGCTCCTGCGATTGATGGCGCTGGAAGCCGTTGGAGTGAAGCGCAGCTTCGGGCCATCGTTGCAAATTCAAAGATGGTGTTTGAAGGAACGATCATGCCTGCGTTTTACCGCGATGCTGGGTTTACCCGCACGTTGGAAGGTTTTGAGGGCAAAACCATCTTGGACGCACAGCAAGTAGAAGATGTGATTGCGTATCTGCAAACACTCAAAGATGAATAATCAGACGGACATATCGGAGATAAAAATGGAATGTACACGTCGTAAAGTTTTGGGCCTTGGGTTTGGCGCGCTGGCGTTTTCGAGCCTGACAGGTCTGCCTGCATTTGCGTCCCTGACAGACGAAGCTATCACGGCCATGACTGGTGGCGCTGAAGTAGGTGAGGGAGTTGTTGAACTGACAGCGCCTGAGATCGCTGAGAACGGGAACACGGTTCCGATCGAGGTGGCCGCGCCAGGTGCTGTTGAGATTGCAGTGTTTGCAGCAGGAAACCCAACACCAGCGGTTGCCACGTTTAAGTTTGGCCCATTGGCTGGGTCACGGTCTGGATCAACACGTATTCGTTTGGCGAAAACGCAGGATGTTGTTGCTGTTGCGAAAATGGAAGACGGTTCCTTTCAGATGGCAAAAGCAACAGTAAAAGTAACAATCGGCGGCTGCGGCGGCTAACGGAAACGACGGAGAATTATTATGGCTAAAGGTGTAAAACCCCGCGTTAAAGTGCCAAAGAAGGCAGCGGCAGGCGACGTAATCACAATCAAAACTTTGATCAGCCACAAGATGGAATCTGGTCAGCGTAAAGACAAAGAGGGTCAATTGATCCCGCGGTCAATCATCAACCGTTTCACGGCTGATTTTAATGGTCAAAACGTGATCGATGTAACCATTGAACCCGCAGTGTCCACAAACCCGTATTTCCAATTCGAGGCCACGGTGCCCGAAGCAGGTGAATTTAAGTTCACATGGTACGACGATGATGGATCCGTTTACGAGACAGCGAAAAAAATCGCTATCGGGTGACATCTGGCAGTAAGGGAGGACAGCCAATGAAAATTTCAGGACTTCTTGCAGGGGTTGCTTGTGCGGCATTTGCCAGCACAGCGGCGTTTGCGGACCAAGATGCGAAGTTGACAATCGAGGGGCAAGAATTGCCTGTTCGTGCGGCTGCTCCTGCTCATGCAGAGAACCTCGATGAGGTTGTTTCGGGGTGGGTTTATCGTTCTGATGAAACACAAGCGTTGCAGTTGGACGATTTTGACAATCCGTCCTTCGTGTTTGTGGATCAAGCGATCGACGAATGGTCAAACGTAGACGGATCAGAAGGCAAGTCTTGTTCAAGCTGTCATGCTGATGTTGCTGACTTTGCTGGGCTTCGTACGCAGTTGCCGCGTGTTGAAGACGGAAAATTGGTCACGATGGAAAATCTGATCAATGAGTGCCGTGAAGATCGCATGGGTGCGGAAAAGTGGAAGTGGTCTAAGGGTAAGATGACATCCATGACTGCGCTGGTTGGTTTGCAATCCCGTGGGTTGCCGATGAACGTTAAGATTGACGGCGATGCAGCACCTTTCTGGGAGAAGGGCAAAGAGCTGTATTACACCCGCGTTGGACAGCTGGATATGGCGTGTTCCAATTGTCATGAAGACAATTACGACACGATGATCCGTGCAGACCATCTGAGCCAAGGTCAGATCAATGGCTTTCCGACGTATCGTCTGAAAAACGCCAAGCTGAATTCGATCCACGGTCGCTTTAAGGGGTGCATGAAGAACATTCGTGCAGAGCCTTTCAAAGAGGGTGGTGACGAGTTTAAGGCGCTGGAACTGTATCTCGCATCGCGCGGTGCTGGCCTATCTGTCGAAACGCCATCTGTACGTAACTGATTAAGACGACCCTGCGCTTTACGGTGTGGGGTCTCTTTTTGTTAACTAACATTCAAATATGTGAATGTGTAAAGGAAATCTAAATGATATCTCGCCGTGACTTTCTGCAATCTAGTATGGCTGTTGCAGCCATTTATGGCGGTTCTGGCTTTGGGAACTGGTCACGTGTTGCAGCCCAGCAAGCGATGACGCAGGACCAGCTGTTGAATTTTGACACGTATGGGAACGTGTCGCTGATCCATGTGACGGACATTCATGCGCAGTTGAAGCCGATCTACTTTCGTGAGCCAGAAATCAACATCGGTGTTGGCGGGAATAAGGGCGCGGTGCCCCATGTGACGGGCGCAGATTTTCGCAAGATGTATGGGATCGAAGACGGCAGCCCCTCTGCCTATGCGTTGAGCTATAATGACTTTGCGGCTTTGGCCCAAAGCTACGGCCGTGTCGGTGGTATGGATCGTGTGTCTACGGTGATCAATAGCATTCGGGCGGATCGTCCTGATGCCTTGCTTTTGGATGGTGGGGACACATGGCACGGCAGTTACACCTGTCATCACACACAGGGCCAAGACATGGTCAATGTGATGAATGCGCTGAAGCCTGATGCGATGACATTCCATTGGGAGTTCACGCTGGGATCAGAGCGGGTGAACGAAATTGTTGAAGGTTTGCCTTTTGCCGCTTTGGGGCAAAACATTTTCGATTCAGAATGGGACGAACCAACAGAAATTTTCCCGCCTTATAAATTCTTTGAACGCGGCGGGGTCAAAGTCGCCGTGATTGGGCAGGCCTTCCCGTATATGCCGATTGCGAACCCCGGTTGGATGTTCCCAGAGTATTCCTTCGGTATCCGTGATGAGCGGATGCAAGAAATGGTGGATGAAGTCCGCGCGGCGGGGGCCGAGTTGGTTGTTTGCCTGAGCCACAATGGATTTGACGTGGACAAGCAAATGGCGAGCCGTGTGAAGGGCATTGATGTGATCTTGTCTGGGCACACGCATGATGCGCTGCCAGAACCTTACGCTGTGGGTGAAACAATCGTTGTGGCCTCTGGGTCCAATGGCAAGTTTGTTAGCCGTGTTGATCTGGATGTGC
>CAYWIR010000063.1:0-9513 GCA_964458375.1 uncultured Neptunicoccus sp. | reverse complement strand
TTTGCCGTTGGCTTTGCGTTTGTGTCTGGGGCTGCTGCATTGGTGGCGCGTAAGTTTGGGATCAACATAACGGGCATGGGGCGCGTTTCTCCAACCCTGATAACGGTTACGGCGCTTTTGATCCTCGGACTTGGGGTCGCGAACGTTTGGCAATACCGAGTGGCTGCGCAAGGGGAGCTGCAACGGATGCAAGCGACGCTTGTGCGACCTGCGCAGTTCAAAGGGACCACGATCAAGGACGAGACCTTGAAAGAAACCAGCTTTTCCAAGCAACGGCAGAGCGATCAGGCGATCACCACGGATGAGCTGGCGGCCTTGTTGGAACGAGGCACAGATCGCCAACCTTTGCTGTTTGATGTGCGTGAAACAGGCGAACATGCCATGGGCAGCCTGCCCAATTCCACGCATATTCGGTACCCAGATTTCTTGAACCAAAACATGGACTTGAAGGGGAAAGAGGTAATCCTGTTTTGTCACAATGGCAATCGCAGTTCTGAAACCTGTGGCAGGTTGGCGGCCTTGGGAATTGATTGTCGGTTTGTGGCGGGGGGCATTGAAAAGTGGATCGTCGAAGGCCGCCCGTTTAGCGATGCGGATGTTAAACAACTGTCAGATCTCCGTGCGTTGCCAGTCTATGAAAACAAAGAGCATTTGATCACGACAGAAGCGTTTTCTGCGTTGATGAACGGCGAAGACATTCAAATTGTGGACACGCGCTATCCCAAGGATTTCGAAGCAGGGCATTTGCCAGGGGCCATAAATATCCCCGTGCGAGCGTTGCCAACAGAGGAGTTGCAGGCGCGGCTTGCGAGCCTCAAACCTATCCCAACTGTGGCGGCCTGTTATGATCGGCGCAGTTGTTTTATGTCGCAGGTTTTAGGGTTGGAACTGACCCAAGCGGGCATTCCGTTTTTGGGGCGGTACACGACCCCTTGGGATTATTTCGTTCCCCCTGCCCCCAAACCCCATGTGGCGGCGTGGTTGGCGGAGCAAAACACGGGGATTTGGCAGAGGATGATCAATGCGGTGGCGGCATTTATGCTCCAAGCATCGAACAGTATTGGTGTGTTAGGCGCGATTGCGGCGCTGGCTGTCTTGTCGCGTGTTTTGGTGCTGCCGATAGCGATCAAGTCGGAACGGGATCAGATTGTTACCGCAAAATACGCGGATCGTCTGAAACAGATGAAAGCCGATTTGGCCCAAGACCCAACACGCAAAGCCCGCGCCATTCAACAGATTTATGCGGACAAAGGACTGACCCCAATGCGCAATCTGGTGGCGCTGTTGTTCCTCCCGTTGATGATGTTGGGGCTGAGCGCGACAGAACACATGGGCAGCATGCTTGGGACGCCGATGGGGTGGGCGCCCAGTCTTGGTTTACCTGATCCGATGCTTGCTTTGCCTGTTGTGTTCAGCCTTTTGGCGGGGATTTATCTGCATTGGGCTGTTGCCAAAAACCGCAAACAGGCGGTTTTGTGGTGGGTCATTGGCACGCCTTTGCTGTTTTTACTGGTGTTTCGGTTGAGCTTTGCAGGCAATATTTATCTAACACTCGCACTTGGCTTGCTGTTGGCTCAGCGGGCATATGTTACAGGGATTTGGCGCAAAGCTGCCCTGCATGCCCGCGGAATATGGCGTAAATTTCGGGTGCATCGTATGTGGGATGGGATTGTACCGCTTGGATATGTTCGCGCTCTGACGACATCAGGCAATAAATCCTATCGGTTGTCCGTGATGCGAAATGCTGGGTTGCCCGTGCCAAATGGCGCTGTGCTGCGCTCTGATGTCATTGCACGGTTTCAGCAAATGACAGCTGCCCAAAAGGACGCGCTGGCCGCTAAAGTCTGGCGCTTGGTCGGGGAAAAACCCTGCGCTGTTCGCAGTTCGGCGCGAGGTGAAGATGGGGCAGACCAAAGTTTCGCGGGTATTTACGACAGTGTTTTACACGTAACGGAACACACATTGCGCGACGCCATTGAAACCGTTGTTGCCTCGTTTGGCGCGACACGGGCGCAGTCTTATTCCAGCGATGGAACCACTGGGGACGATGGCAATGTCCTTGTGCAACAGATGGTGGAGGCGGACTTCGCGGGTGTGATGTTTACGCAGGACCCAACGGCACCTGGGTTGATGATGATCGAGTTGGCCAAAGGGACTGGGGATGATTTGGTGTCAGGCCGCGTGACCCCTGAAACCCACCGCTTTGGGCGATACACAAAACGCGCTGTCTGTGATGATCCCGCGCCGTTTGATCTGACCCCTTTGATCGCGCTCGGGGATCAAATTGAAGCGCTGTTTGGTACGCCGCAAGATATCGAATGGGCCTATAAGGACGGTGCATTTTTCATCCTGCAAAGTCGCGACATCACCACGCTTGCCATTGGGACCAAGGCGCAGCAGTTTCGCGTGTCTGAATGGCGAAGGTTGTTTGCCACCCTAAAAGACGCCCCGAAGGACGGCGTGATTTTGGAACAGGATGAAATGTCCGAAGTCCTGCCCAACCCAACACCTGCGTCCTTTTCATTGATGGGCAATCTGTGGTCACCGGGCGGCAGCCTTGATCTGGCTTGCCGTGACTTGGGCGTGGCCTACTGCGTGCCAGAGGGTCAGGCAGGCCATTTGGTCAATCTGTTTGGCAAGACCTTTGTTGATCGACAGCTTAAGGACGCAATGGCCTTAAAGGTCAGCCCATCAAAGGCAAAACACCTGCGCAGATTGGCACACAGCGCACCTGCACAGTTTCGCGAGGTTACGATGCCTGAATTGCATCAGTTTCTGGCCCATTGGATGGCAACAGATTTGAAAAAGCTGCCGATGGAGTCCTTGCAAAAGGCGTTGCGGACCTTCCAGAGCAAATTGATCCAAGATGTTTATGTTGAGGCGGAGAAGGTGAATATTCTTGCAGGGTTTACCATGGCCGAGGCGCAAGCCTTTGTGAGCGAGCATCCCGACCACGCAGATCGGTTGCGCCGCGCAGAGCTGACCCATACGCCTACAGGGATAATGCGCGCGTGCTTGCCCCTGTCAGGCGCAAAGCGCAAAGCCATGGCGTTAGAACGGCTCGGTCATCGAGCCATGTTTGATTATGAACTGTCCCTGCCACGGTATGTGGAGGCCCCAGATATGTTGTGGTCCATGATGACGGCGCTGCGCTCTGGCACGTCACAAGCGGAAATGGCAGCAGACAGCGAGGACCCGATCACACTGGCGCTGTCGTTGCAGGACCTAAAGGAACAGGCAAAGCACGAGGCGTTGCGCCTTGTGCAATTGATCCGCCAAACTCTATTGGCAATGGGGGCGCAAACTGGGCTTGGCAACGCCGTGTTTCATCTAAAGATGGAAGAGTTGGCGACCCTGTCTGATGCGACATTGCCAAGGCTCAAAGCCATTGCGAAACGCCGTAAGAAACAAATGAAAGCCTTTCGCGATGTGCAGCCAAAATCGGTGGAGTTGACCTTGTTTGACTGCGAAATCCTAAGCGCACCTGATTTGCAACACGCAAGCCAAGCAGACGGCGCGATTGTGGGCACCTGTGTTTCTGGGTCCAAACCGCGCAAAGGCCGTGTGTTTGTGGTGGATGAGAGCCATGACACCGCTGACCCATTTGCGGGGTTTCAGGACGGGGATATCCTTGTCTGTCATATGGTGAACCCTGAATGGTTGCCCCAAATCCAACGTGCCAGCGCGGTTCTGGCCGAAGTGGGCGGCTGGCTGAGCCATATGTCCATTGTGGCGCGGGAACATAACCTCTTGATGCTCGTGGCCTGTAAGGGGATCAGCCAGTTGCAAACAGGCGAAATCGTAGCAGTGGCCCTTGATGGGCAGGTGGAACAGGTGGAGGTGACACTGGAACTTGCAGTGTAATTGGCAACCTAATTTACTTTGGGAGTGCCAATCCACACTCTTAAATCCGCGCCTGCGATAGCGCGATTCTCCTCTAAGACGATCCAAAACTTTGTGATCACCCTGACCACATCCAACATCAGTTTGCCCACGTATCCCTTGATATCGAGCGTCACAACGGCGCTCTTCCAACGAAGGGAAACCACATGAAATCCATTTTTACATCCGTTATCGCTGCTGCAGTCATTGCAGGCAACGCAGTCTTTGCCGATGGGCACGCAAACAATCCCAAAGTGGGTGGTGCAGACATGTTTCCATCCAAAAACATCGTTGAAAACGCTGTAAACTCGCCCATTCATACAACGCTTGTGGCGGCTGTGACAGCAGCGGGTTTGGTCGATACGCTGTCGGGCAAAGGCCCGTTCACCGTGTTTGCCCCAACGGATGAGGCTTTTGCCGCCCTGCCCGCGGGCACGGTTGAAACGCTAGTGAAGCCAGAAAACAAAGACACGTTAACCAAAATTCTAACGGCTCATGTTGTTGCGGGTGAAGTCATGGCGGCCGATCTGGTGGCGGGCATTAAGGCCAGTCACAGCGGATTTTACCACTTTCGCACCGTATCAGGGGACGTGCTGTCAGCGCAGCTAACGCCCCACGGCAATGTCTGGATTTTCGATGAAAGCAGCAATGCCTATAAGGTGTCTGTCGCAGATGTGAAGCAATCCAACGGCGTCATTCATGTGATCAACGGTGTTTTGATCCCGAAATAAGACAAATTGGCCCCAGTTCTTTGCGCTGGGGCCGCCCATTTTACAACGTGGCGAGCAAGCCGCGTGTGGAGCCGTCTTTGTCTTCAGACACGGCCTCGCCTTCGATCAAAGACAGCATTTCAGTGGCCAGAATTTTGCCAAGCTCAACGCCCCATTGATCAAAGCTGTTGATCCCCCAAATCACCCCTTCCACGAACACACGATGTTCATAAAGCGCGATGATTTTGCCAAGGGTCCGTGGGTCGAGCACATCATACATCATAGTGACGCTGGGCCGATTGCCTGTGAAGACGCGGTGCGCGGCTTGGCGTTCCAGCTCCGCCCCTTCAAAGCCTTTTTCCGCCATCAGAACCCGCGCGCGATCCAGACTGCGCCCGAGCATCAAAGCCTCGGACTGAGCAAGACAATTTGCCAGCAACAGACGGTGTTGATGGGCCAAATGAGGTTCATGGTTACGCCGCGCCACGAGGAATTCACAGGGCACAATGCGGGTGCCTTGGTGGATCAATTGGTAAAACGCATGTTGGCCATTTGTACCAGGTTCCCCCCAAACGACAGGCCCAGAATGGTGGTCGAGCGTCCTACCATCCATCGACACACCTTTGCCATTACTTTCCATATCCAACTGCTGCAAATAGGCAGGCAAGCGCAACAGACGTTGATCATAGGGCAGCACGGCGCGGGTGTTATAGCCGCAGATGTTGGAATGCCAAACACCCGTCAGTGCCAAGAGGATCGGCAAATTCTGTTCCATCGGCGCGGTGGCGAAATGTTGGTCCATCTCTTGCGCACCTCGCAAGAACTCCATGAACGCATCAGGCCCAATGGACAGCATCAAAGACAGGCCAATCGGTCCCCAGACGGAATAACGCCCACCAACCCAGTCTTCAAAGCCGAACACACGATCCGCTGGCACGCCAAAATCGGCAGTTTTGTCCTGTGCGGTGGACAATGCGGCAAGGTGATTTGGCATGTCCGCCTCTGACACAGCCTGTGCCAACCAGTCTTTTGCGGTTTGCGCATTGGTCATGGTTTCAACGGTGGTAAAGGTTTTAGAGGCAATGATAAGGAGCGTTGTTTTGGGATCAACGCCCTTCAACGTGTCGGTAATATCTGCGCTGTCGATGTTGGACACAAAATGAACTTTTGGCCCATCCTGATAGGGCGTCATCGCCACATCCACCATCACTGGCCCCAAATCCGATCCACCGATGCCAATGTTCACCACATCCGTAAAGGCTGCCCCGTTCGAAGCCGCGATCGCACCTGATCGAATTCCATCTGCAAAGGTGCGCATCTGATCGAGAGTTTGCATCACCCCCGGCATCACATCTTCGCCGTCAACCATGATCCCGTCGCCATCAAGATTGCGCAAAGCGGTGTGCAGCACCGCACGCCCTTCGGTTTCGTTGATCTTTTCCCCAGACATCATCGTGTCGCGACGTGCCTCAACCCCAGTGGACCGCGCCAATTCCAACAACGCCTGTTTGACTGCATCGTCCATGTTGGTTTTGGAGTAATCGAACAAAAGATCGCCGCACCGCGCTGAATAGTTTTCAAACCGCTCAGGATCGTCAAACAAACTCAGGATTGATCGGTCTTTGGTGCTGTCGTGCAGATTGGAAAGTGTGGTCCACGGGTCCATCGCGATCCCCCTTTTGGTGCTCTTATGTTTTTATTTCTCGCCAACGGCGTCCATCGCGGTGCAAAAGCATCAGGCTGTCTTCTGGCCCTGATCCCCCTGCATCGTATTGCGATGGCGTGTCACTGGCGTCTTGCCATGTTTTTATGATTGGATCGACCCACGCCCATGCGGCTTCAACCTCGTCCCCGCGCATAAACAGCGTTTGATCGCCACGGATGACGTCCATGATCAACCGTTCATAGGCATCGGGCATAAACGCCACTTGGTCTCCCAAAGCCTCGGCAAAGGTCATATCAAGGGGCACTTCGGTCAGGCGCATCCCCCCAGGTCCAGGTTCTTTGATGGTGACGCGCAGCGTGATGCCTTCATCGGGTTGCAAACGAATGACCAAAACATTGCCTTTGCGGTTGAACTCCCCCTCAAAGATGGAATGAGGCGGGTCTTTGAACACAATGGCGATTTCGGACATGCGAGCGCGCAGGCGTTTCCCTGTGCGGATGTAAAACGGTGTGCCCGCCCACCGCCAATTGGCCACTTTGACCTTCATGGCGATAAAGCTCTCGGTCTTTGACTTTGGATCCCCTGAATGGTCCAAATAGCTGTCCACATCTTCACTGGCCGCATATTGCCCACGCACCACGTCGGCGGCCTCAACAGGCTCCAACGCTCTGATAACTTTCAGCTTTTCATCTCGCACAGCATCTGCGCCGTATTTACTGGGCGGTTCCATCGCGCTGAGGCACAGCAGTTGCATAATATGGTTCTGCACCATATCGCGCATGGCCCCTGATTTATCGTAATAGGCCCCGCGCCCATCGACGCTGACGGTTTCCCCCACAGTAATCTGCACATGATCCACATGCTGCGCATTCCAAAGCGGTTCAAACAACGCATTTCCAAAGCGCACCGCCATCAGATTTTGAACAGTTTCTTTGCCAAGGTAATGATCGATACGGTAAATCTGATCCTCATGGAAACAGGCCCGCAGCTCTGCGTTCAGCGCCTGAGCGGTTTTCAGATCATGGCCAAACGGCTTTTCCACAACAATCCGACTGTTTTCATCTGTCACGCTATGCTTGGTCAATTTGCGAGCAATTTCGCCAAACAGGCTCGGCCCAACAGAAAAATAGACAGCACGCACCACATCAGGGCGCAGCGTTTGTTTTAGGGCTTTCCACCCTTCATCGGCGAACACATCAAGCGTGACGTAATCGAGTTTTGCAAGAAAGCGGTCCACCGCCCCGTCATCACATTGGGTTTTACCTGCAAATTCGTCCAATGCCTCTCGCACGAACTCTTGGAACCCTGCTTGATCCATTTCAGCGCGTGATGCGCCAATAACACGGGCCTCTGCGGGCATTTGGCCTGCGCACATCCGGCGAAACAGCCCTGGCAGAATCTTGCGGCGTGCCAAATCGCCCGTTCCCCCAACAATGACCAGATCAAAAGGGTCCACTGGAATTGTTTGTGCCACCATTTGAGAGCCTATGTTTTAAGTACGTTAGCGATACCATCGGTTGTGCGCATACAGTCACAACTCTGTGGGTTTTACAACCTTTCCTTTGATAAGTAACCTCTTACAGGTTAGCCAATGGTTGAGAAATTACAGGCGATCCAATGAACGACCAAAAATTTGCACTCGACGATCCCCGTCCTGCGGAGAAATTCCAAGATCCAGACGTGACAGCCAAGGGCGAACCCCGTGCGCGTGTGGCGCTGAAAGGGGCAACAACGCTTTGGTTTAACACGGGAACCCTGTGCAACATTGAATGTGTGAACTGCTATATCGAAAGCTCGCCGACAAATGACCGTCTGGTCTATATCACCACGGACGACGTGGCGACCTATTTGGATCAAATCACTGAACGGGACTGGCCCACCACAGAAATCGCCTTTACGGGCGGTGAGCCGTTTATGAACCCCGATATGATTGACATCACTCGCCTATGTCTTGAGCGCGGATTTGATGTGTTGATCCTGACAAATGCCATGCTGCCGATGATGCGTAAATCCATGCAGGCGGGACTGTTGGACCTGAACGCGGCCTACCCTGGCAAACTGACACTGCGCATTTCTATCGATCACTTTTCTGCCGAACTGCACGATCAGGAACGGGGCAAAGGCAGTTACAACATTGCGCTTAAGGGGATGCGCTGGTTACAGGACAATGGGTTCACCATGCACGTGGCGGGCCGCACCGTTTGGGGCGACTCTGATGCACAAAGCCGCGCAGGATACGGCGCGTTTTACGCAGAACATGGGTTTGACATTGATGCGCAGAATCCGGGCCATACTTTGTTGTTTCCCGAAATGGATGAAACCGTAGAAGTGCCAGAAATTACAACGGCTTGCTGGGGTATCCTTAACAAGAAACCAACCGATGTTATGTGTTCTTCTTCCCGCATGGTGGTGAAGTACAAAGGCGACGAACACCTCTCTGTGCTGGCCTGCACGTTGCTGGCCTATGATGCAGCCTTCAACCTTGGACAAACACTAGAAGCCGCAGAACAGCCTGTGAAATTGAACCATCCCCATTGCGCAAAGTTCTGCGTTTTGGGTGGCGCGTCCTGTTCCGCATGACCCTGCGCCAAGCGGTTCTGGCATGGGGCGCGCTGGCGATCACCGTAACGATTTGGGGCAGCTATTTGGTTTCGACCCGTGCCGCAATGACCCAAAACTTAGGCGCATTTGATGTGGGGTTCTTACGCTCTTTCCCTGCCGCATTGGCCATGTTGCCCTTTATGCTCAAACGGGGGCTGAAACCCAAAGGGGCCTCTTGGACAGATGTTGTGATCATCGGCGGGCTTGGTGGAACTGTGTTTACGTTGCTGCTGGCCTCTGGCTTTCGCTTCGCCCCGACTGTGGATGGCGGGCTGTTCACGCCCTCCATGCTCCCCGTGTTTGTTGCGATCATCGGCATAACGGTGCTCGGCAGCCGTTATTCTCCCCTGCAATTCATCGGCATCGCCTTGGTTTTGATAGGCGCATTGGCCGTAGGCGGCTTTGAAGCCATCGCAAACGCAAGCGACGGGGCCTGGCGCGGACATTTGTTGTTTCTCTGTGCCTCGTGCTGCTGGGCCAGCTACACTGTGCGCTTCAATTGGGCGGCCCTTGATCCCGTAGATGGGGCCATTTTGCTGCTCGGTTGGTCCGCAATCGCCTTTTCACTAGGCTTATTGGTCTTTGGAACGACATTGGCCTCCCTGCCCACCCCCATTTTACTTGTTCAACTGTTCCAAGGGTTCATGGCTGGGT
>CAYWIR010000062.1:0-9638 GCA_964458375.1 uncultured Neptunicoccus sp. | reverse complement strand
CCACAACACGGGACGAACACGGGGCTTGGATCAACAGCGACAGCCTCAAAATCTCAGATTTCACCCACGCGGACTTATGCCGCTTTGATGTTGGCGGCATCCGTAGCGGCACCGATTACGCCGCCCGCTATCCCGAACAGGCTTTCCTCTCTGGCCATAAAATCCCAACACTCGCAGACATCGCAGCCCTATGCTGCCAACCAGCCTATCAAAACACATGGCTTAACATCGAAATCAAAAGCACCCCGCTTCACGATGGCCTCACACCGCCCCCCGCAGCACTGGCCCGCCACACCATAGATGTTATTCAGTCCCACAGCCTGCAAAACCGCGTCATTGTGCAAAGTTTCGATTGGCGCGTCCTGCGCGAAGTTGAGGCAATCGCCCCACACATCCCAAGATCACACCTCACCTATCTCGATTGCGCAGCCCCCGTCATGCAGCCCAACATTTATGCAAACAGCCCGTGGATGGCCGACGCCGCCAGCCCATCGCCCCCCTTCGACCTGCCCACCATTATCGAAGGCATGGGCGGCGCGGTCTGGTCCCCCTACCATGAAAACATCACCCCATCAGATGTGGCGGCGGCCCAAGACCTCGGCCTGATCGTCAACGCGTGGACGGTAAATACCCCAACAGACATTGCCCGAATGATCGACGCTGGCGTGGATGGCATCATCACCGACTACCCCGCCCGCGTCCAACAGGCGCTCCTCAAACGTGGCCTCAACTGGCGCAAAGATATCTCGCCTCCATGTTAACCTCACAAGATATCTTTGATCGCTACAAAGCCGTGCAACACCGTTTGCCACGCACGCGGACACAGCCAAACACCCAAAACATCGCGTCCCTCCTCGATATCACAGATCACATCGACGCCTTTGTGTTTGATGCCTTTGGGGTCCTGAACGTGGGGGAAACCCCCATTCCCGGCGCTGTTGACCGCATTACCGATCTGCGCAAAGCAGGCAAACAAATCCGCGTTCTCACCAATGCCGCCAGTTATGGGGCATCCGCCACACAAGACAAATTCAAACGCCTCGGATTTTCCTTTCTCCCAGAAGAAATCATCACCAGTCGCAGCGCCGCTCTCACCACGCTAAACGCCCGCCACTGGGGCATCATCGCCGCAGAGGATGACCCGCTTGCGGACATTCCCCATCCACACATACGGCTCGATAACACCCCCAGCAGCTATGACGCTGCCGAAGGATTTCTCTTCCTCTCCACCGCCAATTGGAACGAAAACCACCAAGCCACACTGGAACGCGCCCTCTCCCAACGCCCCCGCCCCGTGGTGATCGCCAATGCCGATCTCGCAGCCCCGCGCGATGACGCGTTTTCCATAGAACCGGGCTACTGGGGCCACCAAATCGCTGATCGCTTGGGCCTAGACGTTGAATTTCATGGAAAACCCTTCAAAGGTGCATTCGACCTCGCCGCACAATCCCTGCGATCCATTGATCCTAAACGCATTGCCCTATGTGGTGACAGCTTGCACACCGACATCCTCGGCGCAAACGCCATGGGCTGGCACTCGGTCCTTGTCTGCCAAGACGGGCTGTTCAAAGACCTTGATGTGAAAACCCTCATCGCAGAGTCTGGCATCCACCCCACATGGACATTAGATCGCATCTAACAGTGCAAAATCGCACCTACCCTGCAAACTCCAACGTACCATCTTCCAAATCAGCAGCGGGTAACTCCACTCGATCTTTGTAATAATCTTGCGTCATCATCCACGGCTGCTTGTCGCCTTGGCGAGGCATCATATCCAAACTGCGCATTACATAGCCTGCATTGAAATCCTCAGGATCAATCCACGGGCGCACGGTCATATCCGCATCATCCTGCCGCAAACGCGGCGTGACAGAGGATTGACCCGTTGCCTCAAGGTGATCGAGCAAACGGCACACATAATCAGACACCAGCCCAACACGCATCGTCCAACTGCTGCGGAAATACCCAAACACATTCGCCAAATTCGGCACGCCTGAAAACATAATCCCGCGATGGGTAAAGGTTTGCGCAGGATCAATCACCGCCCCATCCACCTTAATCGCAACATTCCCAAACATCGTCAGGTTCAGCCCCGTCGCGGCAATCACAATATCGGCGGGCAAATCTCTACCCGATTTCAGCGCAATGCCCGTTTCCGTAAAGGTCTCAATCTCATCCGTCACAACCTCGACCTGCCCAGCGCGAATGGCGGTAAACAAATCCCCATCAGGAATCCGTGCCAGTCGCTGCTTCCATGGCGCATAGCGGGGGGTGAAATGCGTCTCAACATCGTAATCCGCACCCAAATGGCTGCGCGCCACACCAATCAGTTCTTCGCGCACCACATCAGGCTCCACTCGTGTGCGCTCCACAAAAGCCTCGCTTTCATGCAGGAACCGCCGCCGCATAATCTCGTGATACCACTCTTTGGGCAGATCAAGCGCGTTCAGCGTCTGCGTGAACTCATCCACCTGTGGGCGTGCCATATAATACGTTGGTGAACGTTGCAGCATCGTCAGGGACGCCGCCTTCCCCGCCAGCGCAGGCAATATCGTCGCCGCTGTGGCCCCCGACCCAATCAGAACAACATCCTGCTCGTCGGTCTCTAACTGTTCGGGCCAATGTTGCGGATGAACCAACGTGCCAGCATAGTCATCAGTACCAGCCCAGCGCGGCATGTATCCCTTATCGTGATCGTAATACCCCGCACAGGTCCACAAAAACCCCGCCGTAACAACTGACACCCCACTGTCGTCTTCCACTTCCACACGCCAATGGGCCGCACTGCTGTCCCAATCGGCCTGCAAAACACGGGTGTTAAACCGCATTTTGGGGCGCAGATCATTCTCCTCTACCGCTTCATTCAAATACGTCAGAATTTCGTCTGCGGTTGCCACCGGAACACCCATCCAAGGCTTCCATGCAAATCCAAATGTGAACAAATCGCTGTCGGATCGAATGCCTGGAAACTTATGGGTGCTCCACGTTCCACCAATCTCGGATTGCGCTTCCAAAATGGCATAGCTGTCATTGGGCCGACGAGCGTTTAAATGATACGCCGCATCAATCCCAGAAATACCTGCACCAATAATCAGGACGTCAAAATGCTCCATCGCAGCCTCCAAAAGGAATTGCTCCCAGCCTAATCGCGCTACCCATCCTTTGCCAACGGCTTTGCAAAACAACCGCGCGTCACAACACGCTTGCCCCATTGCGCAAATACCGTAGTCTCCCCCCACACGTTAAAGGAGCCAGCCATGCGCAACGTCACCAAAGACAATATCACCGACGTCTTCATGAGCTATATGAGCGATGACACAAACCCTCGTTTGGCAGAGGTGATGGGCTCTCTCGTGAAACACCTCCACGCCTTTGCGGCAGAGGTAAACCTGACCCACGCCGAATGGGAACAAGGCATCGATTTTCTGGAACGCACAGGCGATATCTCAGATGCAGAGCGTCATGAGTTTGTTCTTCTCTCTGATGTGCTTGGCCTCTCCTCCTTGGTGGACATGCTGCACAACACCGCGGAAGGCACGTCTTCCTCTGTTCTTGGCCCCTTCCACATCACAGGCGCCCCTGATCTGCCAATTGGCGGCGACATGAAGGGCGATTTCGACGGCACGGTTATGGTCGCAGAAGGCATCGTGCGCGATTCAGATGGCACCCCCATCACAGGGGCCACCGTGGACATCTGGCAAACAGCCCCCAACGGGCTTTATTCATCCCAAGACCCGGATCAAGACACCTATTCCTTCCACGGGTTACAAACCACAGGCCCAGATGGCCGCTATGCCTTTACCTCTGTTAAACCCGTTGAATACCCTGTCCCTACGGATGGACCTGTTGGGGAAATCCTAAATGGCATGGGCCGCCACCCTATGCGCCCATCCCATCTCCACTACATTGTCAAAGCTGACGGCTATAAATCCCTCGTCACTGAAATCTTTGCCGAAGGGGATCAATACCTCGACCAAGATACGGTCTTTGGCGTACGCGAGGATTTGGTGATGACCTATCAAGACATGCCAGCAGGCAGCTTCCCCGAAGGCTTCGCACTGTCAGGCAAAGTTGACGCCCCCCATGTGCGCGTAGATTTCGATCTGGTACTGGTAAAGGCCTAAACCAACGCTTCTAGTGCCTCTTTCGACATCACGTCCTTAAATCCAAGGCAAACCACCCCGTCTGCCTTATCCGCGCTGGCCTCTGTCACCTCATACCGCCGTCCAACCACTTGGATCAGCGCCTTTGTCCCATCACCCCGCGTCACAAAGCCTTTGGCCCGCACCAACCCCGCGCTCTCCTCTGCCAAGGCAGACGCCAACGCATCTGCATTCAATGGCCCTGTTGGCGTCAAGGTCAGCATATCCAAATGCGCGGCTTCAAAGTGCTGCCCCCCAGCGCGGGCGCGTCCAACAAAGCTATCAAGAACAATCTCAGGCGGCACTACGCTCTGCGTGCTCTCTACAATCCGTACCGCGCGGTTTTGAACGGACAGCCACATCCGCGTCGACATCAGCGCCTCAGCAGAAACCAAATCCACCTTATTAAGCAAAATGATATCCGCATCCGCAATCTGGCGCGTCACCGTATCCCCCATATACTTATCCCGCGCTGATTTCTGCACGGTCTCTGCATCTGCAAGGATCACAATTCCATCGGATCGAAACGCGGGCAGAAACACCAGCGAATTGACAATGGAAGACGGGATCGCCACCCCAGAACTTTCAATCAACACATGATCAGGCGGCGGGTCCATCGCCGCCATATCCCCAAGCGCCGCAGTCAAATCACTGCCAAAGGAACAGCACACACAGCCCCCTGCGATGGAAATCACATCATCATCCTGTGCCTCTATCAGATCTTCATCAATGGCCAGCTCGCCAAATTCATTGACCAGCACCGCCAAACGCACCCCGTTCGCATTGCGCAACAGGTGGTTCACCAGTGTCGTCTTACCTGCACCCAGATACCCACCAATAACCGTAACAGGGATCACAGATCAGCCGCCGCAAACACGCGCCCGCCTTGGACTGTCCCCCACACGACCGCATCTTTCAGCGCATCCCCTGACATGTCACGTGGGTCTTCCTCCATCACAGCAAAATCCGCCTTCTTGCCCACTTCGATAGAGCCAACCTCATCATCCATATGCAACGTATAGGCCGCCCCGATCGTAATTGCGCGCAAGGCTTCGGACACTGCGATCTTTTCATGCTCCCCTTGCGTACGCCCAGACGCCGTAATGCGGTTCACCGCAGCCCATGCCGTAAACAAAGGGCCAAGCGGCGTCACAGGCGCATCTGAATGGATCGCCATGGGAACCCCAGTATCCAGCGCCGTACGACAGGCATTCATACGCAACGCCCGTTCTGGCCCAACCGTCAAACGGTAATGTTCATCCCCCCAATAGAAGTGATGGTTCGCAAACAGGTTCACACACATATCCAACGCCTTCATGCGCCGAAACTGTGCGGCGTCTGCCAACTGGCAATGCTGCAACGTGAACCGATGATCTGGATGCGGCACATCCTTCAGCGCAGGACCAAGCGTATCTAGCACCATCTCTGTGGCTTCATCCCCGTTTGTGTGCGTGTGCACCTGCACATCTGCGGCCAGTGCGGCACGATACAACTCCGCCAACTGCTCTGGCGCGGTGTACCACAGCCCATTGGGCGCGCCATTGTGATAGCCGGGCCAGCGCATCCGCGCCGAAAACCCCTGAATGGACCCATCTGCCACGGCCTTGATCCGACCAAGCCGCAGCATATCCGTCGCCTTCTCTTTCAACTCCAACGCCCGATCCACAGTTTCCTGCGCCGTCGCCCCCATGAAAAACTTCAACGGCACCACCCGCGCTGGATAGGTCGGCTCACTCGTGACCTTCAGCATCGCCGCAACACCATCATCTTCCAACCGCGCCGCCAAATCCGTGATTGTCGTCACCCCGGTACGCACACACAGCTTACCAAAATCGCGCAGCCCCTGCTCGTCGCTGTCCGTCAGGGAGCGATTGAACCCCACATGCACCCCCACTGGCGTCATCGTGTCAGGGCCATACAATTCCCCTGTCGGAATCCCATCAGTGCCAAGCGGCATCCCTGGATGATTGATCCCCGTCCGCATCAAGCCCGCCATTTCCAACGCCTTGGTGTTCACATTCATAATATGCCCAGACGCATGCAAAATCCCGATGGGCCGCGTGCTTGAAACACTATCCAAATCCGCACGGGTGACACGGCGGTTATCAAGGTAAATCGGATCAAGTGACCAGCCTGACAAAGGCGCATCTGGGTCTTCCATCTGGACCTCAGCTTCACGCAAGCGGGCCAAAACGTCTTCAATGGATTTCAGCCCGTCCCACGTCTTGCCATTTGGGTCCATCCGATCAAAAAACCCGCAGTACACATACCGCCATAACGTGCCTTCCATGGTATGGGCATGCCCCTCAACAAACCCTGGCATCAGAACCTTATCCGCAAATTGCGCGTCCAGCGTGTATTCACCCCAAACGCTCAACTCATCCAGATCACCCACGCCCAGAATACGCCCGTCCCGCACCGCCACATGGGTCGCTTCAGGGCGGCTCGGATTCATCGTAACAATCTTTTTTGCTGAAAAAATAGTCGTTTGGCTCATACTCTCGGTCCTTCATGGCGTTCTGAGGAAAATCCTAAGCTGCTTTTGTGCGCCGCACCAAACGGATTCTTTCCCCTGCGTAAAAATATGTGACTCGTAAGAAAAATTCCTTGTCGTAACGGAAACCTTCAGTCTAGGCTAAAATCATAAAAACAATAAACACGTTAACCAACAGAAGGACCTGTCCATGAGACATATTTTTAAAGGCCTAATGACAGCCACGGCGCTAGCATCCATGGTCGCCACTGCATCACATGCCGACGAACCCAAAAAAGGCGGCACGCTTGTAACTGTGCTTGGCTCCAACGTGCGCAATCTGAACTCTGCTGTTCAGTCAGGCATCGTAACGGGTTTTCCAGGCGCACAGCTCTTTGCCTCTCCCCTACGCTATGACGAAAACTGGGACCCACAGCCTTACCTCGCAGAAAGCTGGGAAACATCCGAAGACGGCCTGACCGTCACGTTGAACCTCGTGAAGAACGCAAAATTCCACGATGGAACGCCGCTCACATCCGAAGATGTGGCTTTCTCCGTAGAGGTGATCAAAGCGAACCACCCATTCAAATCCATGTTTGCCCCAGTGGAAACAGTGGAAACACCTGATGCGCATACGGCTGTGCTGAAACTCAGCAAACCACACCCTGCCCTGATGTTGGCGATGTCTGGTCAGTTGATGTCCATTATCCCAAAACACATCTATGGCGACGGTGAAATCACGGATGTTAAGGCACACCCACGCAACAACGAAAACGTTGTTGGGTCTGGCCCGTTCAAGCTGGTGGAATTTAAAAACGGCGAACACGTCATTCTGGAACGCTTTGATGACTTCTTCATCGATGGCCGCCCCTACCTTGATAAAATCGTCATGCGGATCATCACTGATCCAGCGGCCCGTGCCATTGCTTATGAAAACGGCGAACTGCACATGGGCGCGTTTGAATCGCTGCCTCGCATCATCAACCGCCTCAAAGGTGTGGACAGCCTGACCGTCACACCAAACGGTTACGGCGCGATTGGTCCTCTTGATTGGTTGGCCATGAACACCACCAAAGGCCCTTTGGCCGACGTGAGAGTACGCAAAGCCATCGCTTACGCCGTGGATAAAAACTTCATCCACAAGGCGCTAATGCAAGGCACATCCAACGATTCCACAACAGGTATCCACCCAGACAGCCCGTTCTATGCGGCGCAAGACGGCTATGACCTCGATCTGGAAAAATCCGCAGCATTGCTGGACGAAGCGGGCTACCCTGTGAACGACGGTTCTCGCATGTCGCTGACAATTGATTTCGGTTGGCCAGGTGTGAAACCACAAGTCGAATACGTCAAAGCAGCCCTGAAAAAGGTCAACATCGACGTCGAAGTTGTGTCCTCTGCTGATTTCCCAACTTGGGCGAAAAAGATGGGCACAGGCGATTTCGATATGTCTTGGGACACTGTGTTCAACTGGGGCGACCCTGTGATCGGTGTGCACCGCACATACGACAGCTCCAACATCCAAAAGGGTGTTTGGTCCAACACACAAGGCTACTCCAACGCCCGTGTGGATGAGCTGATGGCCATGGCCGCAGTGGAAACAGATGATGCGAAACGCAAGGCGCTCTATGCAGAGTTCCAAGCCATCATCGCGGACGAAGTGCCCGTGTACCACACGAACACACTGCCGTATCACACTGTTTACAATACAGATAAAGTAGGAAACCCACCGATTGGCATCTGGGGTACATCCACACCAATCGACATGACCTACCTGAAATAAACACGACCTTGCGCGGCGGGCTACTCCGCCGCGCAAACCATTTCCAAGGGCTGCCTCCCCGTGAATTTCCTGCAAACACTTCTCGTGCGCTCACTCTACGCGATCATCCTCTTGCTCGCCGTTCTGGTGCTGAACTTCTCAATGATGCACCTCGCACCGGGCGATGTGGCGGACACCATCGCACTGGCCAACGGCGGTGCTGACGCCGAAGTCCTAGAAGCCATTCGCAAAGAATACGGTCTCGACCAACCCTTTCTCGTGCAGCTTGGCCGTTACATCGGCAATGTCCTGCAACTGAACCTCGGGTATTCCTTCTATTACCGTGAACCCGTTACCGAACTGATCCTCCAACGCCTACCCGCCACACTTCTATTGGTGTTCTCCGCCCAAATCCTCGCCCTTTTGGTCGGCGTCTTCCTCGGCGTTGTCTCTGCCCAAAAGCCAAACGGTATGATCAGCCACTTTGTGACCTTCATCGCCCTCTTTGGCTACGCCGCCCCCGTGTTTTGGACAGGTATCCTGTTGCTGATCGGCTTTTCGCTGCAATTCCAATGGTTCCCCGTGGCAGGTATGCGTGACGTAACCATCGAAGGCGGCTTTTGGGTCCGCACAGCCGATATCCTGCACCATCTGGTGCTGCCGATGATCACCCTCGCCTCTGTGTTCCTCGCGCTCTACTCCCGCCTGACACGCGCTACTATGCTTGAACAACTGCGCACCGATTACGTGCGCACAGCCTATGCCAAAGGCGTCCCACATCGCAAAGTCGTCTACCAACACGCGCTTAAAAATGCGCTCTCCCCTGTCATCACTCTCGCAGGTCTGCAATTCTCCGCCGTGATCTCTGGCGCGGTTCTTGTCGAAGCAGTCTTCTCATGGCCGGGTCTTGGCACACTTGCCTTCACATCCATCCTTGCCCGTGACACGCCCACCATCCTCGGCATCCTGTTCTTTTCCGCCCTTGTGGTGATCGTTGGCAACCTTCTGACAGACCTCGCCCAAAAACTGGTGGACCCTCGGATCGGAGGCAAAGGATGAGCGACCTCACAACAGACACCCCGCATGTGTCGCAATCCCCTTGGGGCCAAGCATGGCGGCGCTTTCGCGGCAACTACGCCGCGCTGCTTGGGTTAATCGTCCTCTCGATCATCATCCTCGCCGCCATCTTTGGCCCTTCTCTGTACGGCACTGACCCGTTTGAAATGGTCTGGGCGCCCTTTTCTCCTCCAGGGGTAGATGG
>CAYWIR010000061.1:0-9668 GCA_964458375.1 uncultured Neptunicoccus sp. | reverse complement strand
CAGCGGGTCACGCTTTGGCACATCGGCTTTGCCTTGATTTTGTGCGCGTTTTGCGTTTGCTAGAGCGAAAGCTTGGCGACAGAATTCAAAGAAAGACACCACCATGAAAGCAGCGGTTTTGCATCGGTTTCGCGACACTGTGACAGTGGAGGAGGTGGCTGATCCGATTTGCCCGTCAGATGGTGTGATTGTCACTGTGAAAGCCTGTGGCGTGTGTCGTTCGGATCATCACACTTGGGTTGGGGCGGATGCGGATTTGGTCATGCCTCATGTGATGGGGCATGAGTTTGCGGGCGTTGTCGCAGAGGTGGGGGCAGAGTGTTCGCGGTTTCGTGTCGGGGACCGTGTGACCGCGCCGTTTATTCTGGGCTGTGGCACCTGTTCGGATTGCTCGGCGGGGCAGCCAACGGTTTGTGACAGCCAACGTTTGATTGGGTTCACGCAATGGGGGGCCTTTGCAGAGCGAGTGGCCGTTCAGGCGGCTGATTTTAATCTTGTGCCGCTGCCAAAGGAAGTTGGCTATGCCGAGGCCGCTGGAATGGGGTGTCGCGTGACGACGGCTTGGCGAGGCTTGGCGGATCGCGCAAAGGTTAAGGCAGGGGAATGGGTTGCCGTGCATGGCTGTGGCGGCGTTGGGTTGTCTGCGATTATGCTGGCCAAGGCGATGGATGCGCGGATTGTAGCGGTGGATGTGTCGCCCGAGGCTTTGGCATTGGCACGGGAGTTGGGTGCAGAGGTTTGTATCAACGCGGCAGAGGTTTCAGATGTGGGCGCGGCTGTGCGAGACGCGACAGGCGGCGGGGCGCATGTTTCGATTGAAGGGTTGGGTGTAACCGCGACCTTTGAAAACTCGTTGCGGTCTTTGCGCAAATTGGGGCGGCATGTGCAAATTGGAATGCCTGTGGGCACACATGAAACGGTCGCGTTGCCCCTGTCAGAACTGGTCTATGCGCGGCAACTGTCCATTCACGGGATGCGAGGATTGGGTGCGGATGGTTTTAAGCCATTGTTGGATATGGTCGTGTCGGGCAAGCTGGATCTGAGTGCCTTGGTCACGCGTACCATTGCCCTGTCAGATGTGGATGCGGCGTTGCGAGATATGGATCAAGGGACTGCCCGTGGGATTACGGTTGTGGATGATTTTACGGTGTCGGGCTGAAGCCTGACCTATCCCCACATGGTTGCCTTTGCCCGTTCTAAATACGCATCGTCATAGGTTTTGCCGTCAAAGCCTGCTTCCATTTCTTTCAGCAAGTCCCCAGCGCTTGGGATGTTCAGGGTTTCATCTACGCCGTTCCAAAGGCCCGAGCGTAGGATGGCTTTGGCGCATTGGAAGTAGAGTTCTGTCACTGTGAAAACGATGACCGTTTTGGGGTGCATTCCCTTTTGTTCGAAGCTGGCGCAGAGGTCGGGATCGGCGGTGAGTTTTGCCGTGCCGTTGATGCGGACCACGTTCTTTTCGCCTGGGATCAGAAACATCAGGGAGGCGCGTGGGTCGCGCACGATGTTGCGCAACGAGTCGAGGCGGTTGTTGCCGCGCCAGTCGGGCATCAGCAGCGTTTTTGGGTCTTCGATCCGCACCACGGGACCGTCATCGCCGCGTGGTGTTGCGTCTGTGCCCTCTGGCCCGATTGTAGAGAGGATGCAGAACCGAGAGGCGTCGATCCACGTGCGATAGTGGGGCGTGATGACAGGGGTGACTTTGGTCAGGGACGCAGGGGCGGCATCAGCGTAGAGCGCTTCGAGATCGGGAATGGTGGTTATGGTTTGCATAAGACTATCGTTACACGGGTGCGGAGAGGGGGCAACTCAGTTTGCGATAACTGGTGGCGATAACTTGCTTGTCTTAGGATTCGAGCGCGCTGAGGTCCACGCCGAGCATACGCATGTTGCGCTGCACGGTGTCTTCGATGACTTGGTCGAGTTGTTTGAAATCAAGCCGAGCACCCGATTGGGCAAGGTCGGCGGCACCGTGGATAGCGGACCAGATATAGCGATTGTCTGCGATGTTGGGGGCGTTGTCCAAGAGACCAACGCGGTGCAAATCTTTGCCAAGTTCCATGCCCACATCAAAGGGGGTGTAGCGGGCGAGTTCGGGGTCTTGCATCAATTCATCGCGGCACATCATGCCAACGCGGCCAAACATCATATGCCAAAGCGCGTTGTTTTCATGGGCAAAGGTGATGTAGACGCGGCAGGTGGCGCGGCAGCGGTCCACTGCCTCTGCCTTTGAGGTTGCGATTGCGCCTTCTGGGCGGATCGAGACAAAGCGTTCGCGCAGATCGAAGAAAGCGATTTTCACGATTTCTGCGAGCAAGGCGTCTTTGTCGGCGAAATGGCGGTAGACCGCGCCAGAGGATACGCCAAGGTCGCGGGCGGCTTGGCGCAGGGACATAACTTCGATGTGACCATCCTTTGCAGCCTGCAAAGCATAGTCGATCAACGCATCACGAAGGTCGCCGCGTTTGAGTTTAAGAACCTCTCCCATGGGTTCTATGTAAGCACCCGTCACTTCTGGGTCAATGATTGCGTTGCGAAATATTGGGTTTTGGTCTGGACAAGTGACAGGTGAACGCAAAGATGGGGGAAACGGAATTGGAGTTTCAAATGGCACATGTAGGCTTGGTGGGTATTGGCGTGATGGGGCGTGAATTTGCGCTGAATTTGGCGGAAGAGGGCCATTCCGTGAGCCTGTTGGATCGCAGTTTTGAGAAAGCTGAGGAAGTTGTTAGCGCAGGTGCGGATTTGGATGGGGCTTTGTCAGCGTTTGATGGGGCTGAGGCGTTTGTTGAAAGCCTGCCGACACCCCGATCTGTGCTGGTTTTGGTGCCATCGGGTGGACCGCTTGATAGTGTGATTGGGTCATTGTCACCCCTGCTCGACAAGGGGGATTTGATCGCGGATTTGGGCAATTCTTATTACAAAGAGACCGAGCGGCGGGTTGAAGAGTTGGAGGCCAAGGGTCTGATGTTTCTGGGCATGGGCATTTCTGGTGGTGCAGAAGGAGCGCGCCATGGACCTGCGATTATGGCGGGTGGCTCACAAGAAAGCTGGGCACGGGTCAAAGCGCCGTTGCAGGATGCATCGGCAAAGTTTGAAGGGGATCCGTGTTGTGATTGGTTCGGCCCGGGTGGGTCGGGTCATTTCATCAAGATGCTGCACAATGGCATTGAATATGCGGATATGCAGATGATTGCCGAAGCCTATGGCCTGATGCGGGATGGCTGGGGCATGGAAGCTGCGGACATTGGCGATGTGTTTGCAGGCTGGATGGATGGGCCGCTAAATTCCTATCTGATTGAGATCGCTGCCGAGGTGGCACAGGCAGAGGACCCAAAGACGGGTGCGGCGATGCTGGATATGATCCTCGACAAGGCAGGGCAGAAGGGCACGGGGCGTTGGTCTGTGGTTGAGGCGCTGCATTTGGGTGCGCCGATTAGCATGGTGCAGGCGGCGGTTGAAGCACGCAATGTGTCCGCGGATACCGCTGGGCGGCTTGTGGGCGCGGGTGTCTATGGATCGGTTGATCGTGGCGATGCGGGTGACGTGACCGAAGGGTTGGTCGCGTTGCAGCAAGCGATGATTGCGGCAAAGATTTGCGCCTATACCCAAGGGTTTGAGGTGTTGCGGCGGGCATCGGATAGTTTTGAGTGGAATTTGGATTTGGCCGCCATTGCGCGGGTTTGGCGTGCGGGCTGTATCATTCGATCCGTTCTGTTGGATGATATGTCCGAGGCGTTTGAAAAAGATGGGTCGCGGCGTTTGTTCTTTGCGCCCAAGTTTGAAGGTTTGGTGCAGGAAAATGTCGGCGGACTGATGCGCACTGTTTCGGTTGCCGTGCAGGCGCAGGTGGATGTGCCAGCGCTGCACGCGGCCATGTCGTATTTCAATGCGTCGCGGACGGAGCGGTCCACTGCCAATATGATCCAAGGGCTGCGGGATCGGTTTGGGGCCCATACATTTGAGCGCGTGGATGCAGTGGGCGAGAAGGTGAATGGGCCTTGGCACGACTAACACGGTGATGCGCTAGGCAGGCGTTGGATTTTGGATATTTGACCCAAAAAGAGCCAAGTGTCGTTTTGCGACTGATATGTCGGTTTGATGCGCGAACGGAGGATTTTATCGTGTTCTGATGCGCTGGTTCCACATTAGGTTAGCGTACTTTGATACAATCAGATGAAAATAGTGAGGTGAGCCTATCGCGCGGGCATGGGATTTGCGTTCTGGCTATGGCGTTGTTTGCGTTGGGATTTCCTGCTGCTGACGTGTTGTTGCAAAGCTGGGGCACGGTGGCGTTGAGTGCGTTGCGGTTGGTTCTGTGTATTGGGTTGTTGCTCCCGATTTGGGTTCTGATGGATGGTATGGCGCGGATGCGTCAGGCTCCTTGGGCGCGCGGCTTGGCAATTGGGTGCGTTGGTTTTGGAACGGGAACGCTGAGCCTGTTGATTACACAGTCCTTTACCAATGCGGTGACGGCGGCACTGGTGGCGGCGATGATGCCAGTAGCAGCAGTGGCCCTGGAAGTTGTTTTGGATGGGCGACGGCTGACCACGGCGTTTTTGGTTGGGGTTGGGTTGGTGTTGTTGGGAGGAGTGATCGCATCTGGCGCGTCCTTGGCGGAGAGCCGATTTGGGCTTGGTGCATTGATCGGGATTTCGGCAACGTTTGTTTTTGCTTGGGCGTCACGGGCGACGGTCAAAAACCTGCCTGAAATGAGCAATATTGGGCAATCGACGATCACTTTGATTGGAGCGATGGGTTTTAATCTAGTGGTTCTGGGAGTGTTTTTGTCGTTTGGTTGGGACGGGACCACGGTAGGTGCGAGCGATGGCCATGGTCTTTGGATGTTGGTGATTTATGCGTTTTGCGGGTTGGCGATCAGTCAGGTGTTTTGGATTCTAGGGGTGTCAAAGTTGGGCGTTGGCATGGCGTCTTTTCATCTGAATGCGGTGCCATTTTATGTGATGTTGGTGGTTGTGATGTTGGGTGGCAGTTGGGACTGGGGGCAAGCGTTGGGGGCCGCGATTTTGGCGGTAGGAGTGATTGTGGCACAGCAAGGCGATGCGTGGCGTGAAGGTTTTGTTTCTGCTGAGTAATCTTAGGATTTATGGATTTTAACAGCGAAACCTTCTTCCGCGTGGGGTGGGACGAAATGGGCCGAGACCATATCGAACTGTTCTTCTGATACTTTGAATTGATGGGTGCCTGCGGCGTTGCGGGTGCGGAGGCGGGTGCGGCAGATCTCTAGGGGGACGTCGAGGTGGTGCAGGGTGTGGTCACAACCTGCGGTGTCGATCAGGGCCTTGAGCCATGCCCGTTGCTTGAGCGTGTTGGCGGGGAAATCGAGAACGATGTTGAGGCCGCTTTGTAAGAGTGTGGTGACGTGGGGGATGAGCAGGCCATGCAGGCGTTTGGAGTAGGTGACGTAATCTGACAGGGCCTGCATGTCGGGGCCGTAGAGGGTTTTGAGCCAGACGTCTTCGCTGAGCACAATGGTATTGGGTTGGTCGGCGAGGGTCGCGCAGAGGGTGGATTTGCCCGCGCAGATGAGGCCGCAGACAAGGTGCAGGTGGCCTGTGGTCATTTAGGTGTCCAGCTCTGCGGAGGGGATGATGGGGAAGAACATGCCGCTTGATCGGACGCCGAACCAATTTTCGCCTTCAAAGGTTTCGTGTTCGCCGAGGTCCACGAGGCGGTAGAAGGATTTGCGGTCGATCAAGGCTTCGAGGTTGGTGCGCACGAGGATATAGGGGCTGGGTTCCCCTGTTTCGGGATCGCGTTCGACGCGGATCGGGTTTTCGGGGCCAGCGACCATTTCATCGTCTACTTGGGTGGTGAAGGTGAGCGTTTGATCTGGGCCTGCGTTTTCAACGTCAAAATCAATGGCCACGAAGGGGGCATCGTCCACGGTGATGCCGACCTTTTCCACGGGAGTTACGAGGAAATACTTGTCGTCGTCTTTGCGGATGATCGAAGAAAACAGTTTCACCAGCGGTTTGCGGCCGATGGGGGTGCCAAGATAAAACCACGTGCCATCGCGGGCGATACGCATGTCGAGATCGCCACAAAACGGGGGATTCCACAGGTGAACAGGCGGCGGACCTTTTTTAGAGGCAGCGGAAGCGGATTGCGCTATGCTGTCTGCACTCGGTTTTGTGATTATTTCATCGTCTTTCGGATTTGTCATTTGTCCTAGCCGCGTTAATTGGTTCTAAATGGGTTTAACGTCCCAGTAACCCGAAACAAAAAGGTATTGTTCATGTCTCAGAATGCAAGCGAATTGGCAAGTTTGGCGGATGAAGTTGAGAAGGCCTCTGTGTTGTTGGGACAGTCCCGTGCTTGGATCGCGAAACGGATCATTGGGCAGGAACAGGTTGTAGAGCAGGCCATGGTGGCGCTGTTGTGCGGCGGTCATGCGTTGTTGGTTGGGGCGCCTGGGTTGGCGAAAACGCGGCTGGTGGACACGCTGGGGACGGTGTTCGGGCTGCAAACGAACCGTGTGCAGTTTACGCCTGACCTGATGCCTGCGGATATTCTGGGGTCTGAGGTGTTGGAGAGCAACGATGATGGGGCGCGGGCGTTTCGGTTTTTGAAAGGTCCTGTGTTTAGCCAGTTGTTGATGGCGGATGAGATTAACCGTGCATCGCCGAGAACGCAGTCTGCGTTGTTGCAAGCGATGCAGGAGCGGCAGGTCACGATCGCGGGGCAAGAGTATGATTTGCCCGCGCCGTTCCATGTGCTGGCCACGCAAAACCCGATTGAACAAGAAGGCACCTATCCTTTGCCAGAGGCGCAATTGGACCGGTTTGTTTTACAGATTGATGTGGGCTTTCCGAGCCGTGAAACAGAGCGCGATATTTTGTTGGCGACCACGGGGGCCGATGAGGAGCAAGCACAGGAAGTGTTCACGCCAGACACCTTAATGGCGGCGCAAGCGGCGGTGCGGCGGATGCCTGTGGGCGATACCGTTGTGGAAGCGATCCTTGATTTGGTGCGTGCGGCGCGACCTGAGGATGAAACAGCGCCTGATTTTGTGCGCGATGCGGTGAGCTGGGGTCCAGGACCACGGGCGGCGCAGTCGTTTATGTTGGCTACGCGGGCGCGTGCCATGGTGCAGGGGCGGTTGGCGCCGTCTGTGGATGATGTGATTGCCTTGGCCCATCCGATTTTGATCCATCGTATGGCGCTGGGCTTTGCGGCGCGGGCGCGGGGTGAAAAACTGGCGGATTTGATTGCGCGATTGACCGAGCAGACCATGGGGGCAGAGGCCGCCGCGTGAGTGATGCCGCTCAGATAACGCCTGATCAGTTACGCAGTGATGCCGAGGAGGCCGCTGCGGGGTTTCCTGCGTTGATGGCGGCGGCGGACCAATTGGCGGCGACGATTTCGCTCGGTGCGCATGGACGGCGGCGTGCAGGGCCGGGTGATGAGTTTTGGCAGTATCGGCCTGCAACACAGGGCGATGCGTTGCGCGATATTGATTGGCGGCGTTCTGCCCGTGCGGACGCGCATTTTGTTCGGCAGATGGAATGGCAGAATTTGCAGGCTGTGCATCTGTGGGTCGATCGGTCTGGGTCGATGCAATATTCAGGCGCGAAGGACATCCCGTTGAAGGGAGAGCGGGCCCGTATATTGGGGCTGGCAAGTGCGATTTTGCTGGCGAAAGCAGGCGAGAGTGTTGGGTTGATGGAAGACCCGCAGCCGCCCAAACACGGGCGCGGGCAGATTACCAAGATGGCGATGCGCTTGGTTAGTCAAAGTGCTGATGAATACGGTGTTCCGCCCAACAAAGAGATGATCAGGGGCAATCGGGCATTGTTGATCAGTGATTTTTTGGGCGATTGGGACCGCGTGATTGAAGCGTTGAGCCGTGCGGCAGATCAACGGGTGCAAGGGTGTTTGGTTCAGGTTCTGGACCCAACGGAAGAGAGTTTTCCGTTTGATGGGCGCACCATTTTTGAAAGTATGGGTGGTGGGCTGAGTTTTGAAACACGCCGCGCCAAGGCGCTGCGAAGTGACTATTTAGAACGGTTGGCAGAGCGGAAAGATCAGTTGGAGGCGCTGGCACGGCGCACGGGCTGGATGTATTTGTGTCATCACACGGATCAACCTGCGCAAAGTGCGTTGATGTGGATTCACAATGCGATTTCGGGGCCAGCCAGATGATTTTGTTCGGGTCCATAGGCTTTCTTGTTCCGTGGTTATTGCTAGGGCTGTTTGCCTTGCCGATCCTGTGGTTGCTGCTGCGGGCGGTGCCGCCTGCACCGCTGCGCCGAAGGTTTCCTGCTGTGTCGCTGTTGCTGGGCTTGGAAGACAAAGAGACCACGCCTGATCGCACGCCTTGGTGGTTGCTGTTGTTGCGCATGGCTGCGATTGCGGCTGCGATTTTGGCCTTTGCACAACCCGTCTTAAACCCGTCAGATCGGCTTGCAGGGCGTGCACCATTGTTGATTGCGATGGATGGCAGTTGGGCCAGCGCGCAAAGCTGGGGAAAGCGGCAAGATAAGCTGACCGAAGCGTTGCAATTTGCGGTGCAGGACGGGCGGCCCGTGGCGGTTGTTCTGTTGTCGGACGGACCGCGCGGGGACAAGCCACTGGCGTTTGTGAATGCGAGCGATTGGCTGAGCAAGGTGGAGGGGCTGACGCCGAATGCGTGGGAGCCGACATACGCCGACTGGATCGCGGCGAGTGACACAGCGGATGCGTTTGAAACGCTGTGGCTGTCGGATGGTTTGGCGCGGGACGGGCGTGAAGATTTGCTGGCGGCCCTTGGTGAGAAGGGTGATGTGAGCATTGTGGAAGCGCAAAGTGGTGTGCTGGCGCTGCGTGGCATTGGTCTTGAAAGTGGAGCGTTGAGCACAACGGCTTTGCGCGTTGAGACGGGCGGTGCGCTAGAATTTAGTGTGCAGGCGGAAGGGCCTGATCCTGCGGGGATCACGCGGTCATTGGCGCGGGGCGCTGGCGCGTTTGAAGAGGATGCCGCCGAGGCGGAGTTGGCGATAGAGTTGCCGTCTGAGCTGCGCAATCGCGTGCAGCGTGTGGTTTTGGACGATGTGCGGTCCGCAGGTGCGGTTGTGATTACGGATGACAGCATTCAACGCCGCAAGGTGGCGTTGATTGGCGGCGGGACAGAGCAAGAAGGTGCGGTTTTGGTGTCGCCCTTACACTTTTTGCGCAAGGCGTTGGTTCCGACAGCAGATGTGATTGAAGCTGGGTTCATGGACAGTTTGCAAGCCAATCCCGACGTGATGATTTTGGCCGATGTTGGCGATATGTCAGGCCAAGAAACCCGAGCCGTGCGAGAATGGGTCGAAGCGGGCGGCATGTTGGTGCGGTTTGCGGGGCCACGTTTGGCGGCGAGCGGGCTTGGCCAATCCAGTGAGCATCCGCTGTTGCCTGTGCGTTTGCGTGCGGGGGGACGCAATGTGGGCGGTGCGATGAGTTGGGGCGCGCCCAAGTCGTTGGAAGAGTTTCCTGAGAGCAGTCCTTTTTTCGGGTTGGATGTGCCAAATGATGTGTTTGTGGAGAGCCAAGTGATGGCACAACCTGATCCCAATTTGGCGGATCGTGTGCTGGCCAACTTGGCAGATGGGACGCCGTTGGTGACAGCGAAAGATCAGGGCGCGGGGCGAGTTGTTTTGTTTCATGTGACAGCCAATGCGGAATGG
>CAYWIR010000060.1:0-9679 GCA_964458375.1 uncultured Neptunicoccus sp. | reverse complement strand
CCGTCAGGCAGCCGCGCGTAGGTGTTGTCGAATGCGATCACTTCGCCCACTCCCGCAAAATATATTTTGAGGTCATCAAATCCAAATGTGCGCCACCGCCGTTTTTAAACAACGTGATCTCTTCATCTGATCTGCGCCCAGCTGTGCCCGCAACCAATTCGTAAAACTCGCCCTGAATGTCGTCCTCTGCAAACGCGCCACTGGCGATGGGGATCTTTAACTCGCCAATATGCCCAATGGTCGTTGCGCGGCTGTCTACAAACACACGGGACCGCTGCAAAGCGGCGTCATCCACCTCGCGCATGTCAGGGCGATAGGCGCCGATCAGGTCCACATGCTGCCCCGCTTGCAACCATTCACCACGGACCACAGGCTCTGTGCTCATGGTTGCACAAGACACTATATCCGCCTGTCCAACTGCATCCTCTAAACTCTTTATTGCCTTGATATTGTGCAATTTTTCCAGATCACGCACCACGTCCTCTGCCTTAGAATATGTGCGGTTCCAAATCAAAAAAGACGCGCTTGGAAAGGCGCTGGAATACGCAGACACCAAATTTCGCGCCACGGTACCAGCCCCTACAATCAGGATCACCTTACTGTCTGTCCGTGCGAGGATTTTTGCTCCCAGCAAACTATCGCCCGCCGTTTTCCACTTCGTCACCAAATGGAAATCAATCACCGCTTCAAGCGTCCCATATTCGTCATCAAACACCATGACGCCGCCGTGGATCATTGGCCGTCCTTTGGCGACATTTCCAGGAACAACGGTTGCGGATTTCACAGCCACACCAAGCCCATCAATCCATGCGGCGCGGCTTAACAACGTGTCGTCCCCGCGATAGGCAAACCCGTCTGCGATGCTCGCTGCCGCCAGCGTGTGCCCATCCCGAAGCGCAGCGGTAACACCGTCCCATGTCAGGCGGCTGTCCATTTCGTCAAACCCGATAAATGGCACGTTCATTCCAACAATCCTTCTGCCTGCAACCGTTCGACCCAGCCTTTTGGCCCATCAAACAAATGCACATTCCATCCCCGTGCCGCCGCCGCATCCAGGTTTTCTTGCCGATCATCTGCAAACAACAAACGGTCAGGGGCAACACCACTTTCCCGCTCCAAAATCTCGTAAATTTTTGGCTCTGGCTTCACTTCTCCAAGATAGCCCGAAATGTACCGCTGGTCGAACTCCTTCAAAAACGGATAGACCGTTTCCGCATATTCGAACGTCTGAATCCCAAAATTCGACAGGGCAAATACAGGTACAAACCCCATGCGTAGCTGTCGCAAAGCATCCACAGATTCGTCAATCGCGGGCGACGCCATGTCGATCCAGCGATCATGCCACAAACGGATCATATCGCGGTATTTGGGATATTCTTCTGCTGTGGCATAGACAGTTTCACGCCAATTCGCGCCACGGTCCACAAGATCATTCATGTGATGTAAGTCGATGGCTTCAAACATTTTCTTACGATCTGCAACGGACATTACAGTGTCGTAAAACCGCTCTGGCTGCCATTCGATCAGAACGTTTCCAATGTCAAAGACAACCGCTTCAATCTCGCTGGGCAAACCGTACCTCGCGCTCTAACACATCCAAGAACCGCGACCTGTCGGCCTTGCTGAAGGGTTTGCCGCCTCCTTGGCGAAACGGGTCTGCGGCGCGCAAGTCTTGCATCAAATCGCGCGTCGCGAGACGGTTGCCGATGTTCCCCTTTGTGAACACCTCGCCGTTGTGCTGGATCACCCGCGCGTCTGCTTCCAGACACTTGGCCGCCAGTGGAATATCTCCCGTGATCACCACATCACCAAGCCCGCAGCGATCTGCAATCCACATATCCGCCACATCAGGGCCGTCATCAACAACCACCGTTTCCACCAATGGATGCGGGTTTGGCCGTATGCCGCCATTGGACACAACAAAAACCTGCACTTTATGCCGGTCCGCCACGCGCAGGGTCTCTTCCTTCACAGGGCAGGCGTCAGCATCAATGAAAATGCGGGTCACGTCTTCCCTTTCGGCTTCACTTTGTATTCTTCGGGAATTGGCATCCGATTGAACGCATCCAGACCAGCAATTTTATAGGCCTCAGCCAAAGTGGGATAGTTGAAGGTGTTTTCGATGAAATAATCCACCGTGCCCTTCAGGTTCAAAACGGCCTGCGCGATGTGGATCAGCTCGGTCGCGCCTTCGCCCATGATCTGAACGCCCAGCAAACGCCGTGTTTTCAAGGACACCAGCATCTTCAACATGCCATCCTCGATCCCCATGATGTGCCCGCGCGAGGTTTCTGAAAACCGTGCCACGCCGACCTCATAAGGGATACCCCGTTCCTGCACTTCCTCCTCGGACATGCCACAGGTGGACATTTCGGGAACCGAATAAATCCCATACGGAAACCACGGTGATTGTGGCAGCGTTGGCGTATCAAGCGCATGACACGCCGCGACACGCCCCTGTTGCAACGACGTGGACGCCAGTGATGGAAACCCAATCACATCCCCGGCTGCATAGATGTGTTTTGTCTTGGTTTGATAGGTCGTGTGATCGACTTCGATCCGCCCACGATGGTCGGTTTCAATCCCAACCGCCTCTAAGTTCAACGCTTCTGTCGCCCCCATACGCCCCGCCGCAAACAACAACATTTCAGCACGCACGTGCCGCCCGTTTTCCATGGAAATCTCGACAAACTCGTCTTTGTCTTCAACCAGCTCCACCTTGCTGCCAAGGCGTAGATCAATTCCCATCTCGCGGATTTGCTGTGTGAACTCCGCAATCAGGGTTTTGTCGATAAAATCGAGAAAACTATCCCGTGGTTCCACCAACGTGACCCGCACATCAAGGGAGGCCATAATCGTAGCGTATTCCACACCAATAACACCCGCACCAATCACGATTAGGCTGCGCGGAATGCTGGGTAACTCAAGCAGCCCATCACTATCAAAAACAGTGGTTCCATTGAACGGGACATAATCTGGCCGAAACGGTCGCGTCCCCGTTGAAATCAGAAACGCATCGGATTCAATCACACAGGTCTCGCCGTCCAATGCGGTGACTTCGATAGAATGCTTGTCGATGAACTTTGCCTCACCCTGCATCATTTCTACACGATTGCGGGTGAACTGATATTCCAGCACATCAACTTCGTAGTCTAACGTCTTGTGTAGGCGTGCTAAAAGGTCTTTGGATTCAATCTGTTCTTGCGCGCGATACGCCCGTCCATAAAAACTCCGCTCGCGCCAACCTGAAAGGTTAAGCGCGGTTTCGCGCAGGGTCTTAGATGGGATCGTGCCCGTGTGAACGGACACACCACCAACGCGCAAATTGCGCTCAACGATCAAAACCTTTCGATGCAGTTTCGCCGCTTGGATCGCTGCAGATTTCCCAGCAGGGCCAGACCCAATGACAACCAGATCGAAACGGCTCATTCGTTATACCCCGTACAGAGCATCAGCGTGAAACGCGATGTGATCTTCCATGAAAGAGGCCACAAAGAAATAGCTGTGATCATAGCCAGATTGCATCCGAAACGTGCCTTGCTGTCGCTTGGCTGCCATCGCTTCGGACAGGGCTTCAGGTTTCAATAGATCAAGGAACTGATCATCTGCGCCTTGATCCACCAATATGTGGTTCGGATGGCCATGTTCGCGCATCATTAACGTGCTGTCGTGTTGCACCCATGTGCTTTCATCATCACCCAAATACGCGCTAAGTTGTTTACGTCCCCAGTCCGATGCAGTTGGGTTCGCAATGGGCGCGAAGGCAGAAGCGGAAACATATTGATCTGGCCGCGCCATGGCGAGGGTCAAAGCACCATGCCCGCCCATGGAGTGCCCAGTGATCGCCTGTGCATCTTCTGCAAGTGCAAATTCTTTAAACAGCAAAGCTGGCAACTCATCGGCCACATAGCTCAGCATCTTAAAATTTGGAGCCCAAGGATCCTGCGTGGCGTCCACGTAAAAACCAGCGCCCATGCCCAGATCATATGCGTCATCATCTGCCACACCGTCCCCGCGTGGTGACGTGTCAGGAAACACAACCGCTACACCGTGTTCCGCCGCCCAACGCTGCGCGCCCGCCTTGGTCATGGCGTTTTCATGGGTGCAGGTCAGACCCGACAAATACCAAACCACAGGTACATCTTGCACCTTGGCTTGGGGTGGCATGTACAACCCAAATGTCATGTCGCAGGCGCAAACCTCGGACTTATGGGAATAGACTCCTTGAACACCCTCAAAGCAGCGATTTTCTGAAACAGTTTCCATGTCGGACCTCTTTTAATTTCTATACAGCCGTACCCCACGGCGGTCGTGTGCTCAACCTCTTACCCGCCAAGAATCCAACCCAAAACGACCGACAGGGTTGCGACGCTAATGACCGTTGAAATCAGAATGGTGGATGACACCCGCGCAGGGGCCACGCCATAATGCTGCGCAATGATGTAAATATTGCCCGCTGTCGGCATCGCAGCGGTGGCAATCATCACACCTGCCGCGAAAGGCTCCACCTCAAAAACCCACAAAGCAAACACCGCCACCACGGCGGGATGCACGATCAGTTTTCCAAAACTCAGCCATACGGCGGTGTTCACACGTTCAGCCGATTGTGCCGCCAATGACGCACCAATGGCAAACAACGCACACGGCGTAGCCGCGGACCCAAGAATGCGCAAAAAATCATCCGCCGCCTGAGGCAAGGCAATCCCTGAAGCTGACCACAAAAGCCCCAACGCCATGGCCATCACCATCGGGTTCTTCAGCAAACCAATCCCAATCTGCCCCAATGCCTTAGCTGATACAGACCCTTGCCGATCCGCTGTAATAAAGATCACCGCAAGGGAGCCAAACACGATTAAGTCGATCACCAAAACAAACAGAACAGGGGCGGCAGCAACCTCTCCGAGTAGGGATATCAGCAAGGGCAACGCCATAAATCCGTTGTTCCCAATAATCGCACATTGCCCTTCGATTGCCGCCTCCGACAACCCTTTGCGCATCACAAGCGCGACCCCCATGAACAGCACATAAACGGCCAAGCATCCCAGCAGATACGCCAGCCCAAACTGCACATCGAAAACTTCGCCAATTTCCAGCGTACTTGAAAACCGAAACAGCATAGCGGACAGGGCAAAGTAGAACACAAACTTCGTCAGATACCCCGTTGCATCTGGACCAAAAAACTTGGTCACAGCCGCTACATAGCCGATCCCGATCAACATAAAAAACGGCAGAGTTTGTAGGAAAATCTCGATCATACCTCGACCCTACAGACCTACTATAATCTCCGACAGTGGATTCTTGATCTTTGCGAGCACTGGCATGCCGCAGGGGTATTCAGGACAAATTTTTGATAATCAAAGGCTGAGTATCGCGCGAAACAAACCGCCTAATATCCTGTAATTTCAACAAATATGGCCGCAACGGATCGCGCGGCCATATTTTTTTCGTCAAACAGCACCGCGATTTTGCGGTGTCGATTTGGCTTAAAACTCTACAACTGCGCGAATGCTTTTGCCTTCGTGCATCAGGTCAAAGCCGTGGTTGATGTCTTCCAGCTTCAGGTTGTGGGTGATCATTGGGTCGATCTCGATCTTGCCGTCCATGTACCAATCCACGATTTTTGGAACATCTGTACGTCCAGATGCGCCGCCAAATGCGGTGCCGCGCCAAGAACGACCTGTTACCAACTGGAATGGCCGTGTGGAAATTTCCGCGCCAGCAGGAGCCACGCCGATGATGATGCTTTCGCCCCACCCTTTGTGTGCCGCTTCCAGTGCTGTGCGCATCACACCCACGTTGCCTGTTGCATCGAATGTGTAATCTGCACCGCCACCTGTCAGCTCCACCAGATGAGCCACCAGATCACCCTCCACTTCGGATGGGTTCACAAAATCAGTCATGCCGAAACGTTTTGCCATTTCAACTTTACCAGGGTTCAAATCAACGCCAACAATCTGATCCGCACCTGCAAGGCGCAAGCCTTGGATCACGTTGAGGCCGATACCGCCCAAACCAAACACAATCCCGCGCGATCCGATCTCTGCCTTGGCCGTGTTGATCACCGCACCGATGCCCGTGGTCACACCACAGCCGATGTAGCAAATCTTATCAAATGGCGCGTCCTTGCGGACTTTCGCCAGTGCAATCTCTGGAACAACTGTGTGGTTCGCAAACGTTGAACAGCCCATGTAGTGGTGGATCGGCGTGCCATCGAGCATGGAAAACCGAGTGGAGCCGTCTGGCAGCAAACCAGCCCCTTGGGTGGAACGGATTTTCTGACACAGGTTCGTTTTTGGGTTCAAACAATACTCACACTCGCGACATTCAGGCGTGTACAGCGGGATTACGTGGTCGCCCACTTCCAGCGTTGTAACGCCTTCGCCCACTTCCATTACAACGCCAGCGCCTTCGTGACCAAGGATCGCTGGGAAAATCCCTTCTGGATCATCCCCAGACCGCGTGAATTCATCTGTGTGACACAGGCCAGTGGCTTTAATCTCAACCAAAACCTCACCCGCTTTTGGGCCTTCTAGGTTCACTTCCATAATTTCAAGTGGTTTGCCTGCTTCTAGGGCAACAGCTGCGCGGGTTCTCATTTGACGTCTCCGAGATAAAGTTGTTCTGGCACACTGCAAAATTTCTGGCCTTTTGACAATTCTTTTCCACGCTTTAGGCCCTATTAGGTATAAGTGTAACCTATTGGGCATCGGTGAATAGGTAGGCGTTGGCGTAATAGGGTTTTGTTAACGATTGCGCCTCATGCTTGGGCCTATGTCGCGCTTTTTCCTCATTTTCTGTATTCTATTCTTGGGCACAGCTAATGGTTTGCGGGCCGATCAAATAACTCTTTTTGGGCGCAGCTTTGACAAATCTGTTGCGATCTATGGCTCGTTTATTGTGCCCCCCGGCCCCACTGAACGGGCAGGGGATAACGCCAAGTTTGAATTCTATCTCAAACCCAGCATCACTTTGCACAAATATTCCCAGAAAACCTCGCTTGTGGGCTATTCGGTTTTCGCTCTTTTGCAAGACGTTGAAGGATTCTCTTTCAACAACAAAATGACCTTCCTTATTGGGGTGGAGGTACAGCACAAGCTCAGCAAAGCGGTCCGTTTGTCCTTTGGCATGCAGCTTAAAGGTGAACAGGAATTTTCAACGGGCGCTTTCCGCAATCGCCCAATTCTTACGGCGGACCTGAACCTTTATCACACATGGAAACCACGTTGGGTCCATGATCGGCTGCCTGCTGGCTCCAAACTCGTGCTCAGCGGTTGGGCCAATTATCGGTATCCAGGATCGTTGCACGCTTCGGAAAAACACAATGGTTTGGTGCAAGGCGCGTTCAAACTCGCCGCGAATATTCCCCTTGGCAAAACGCGACTTTCGCTTGCACCCTTTGCGTCCATTAAGGCCAAAGCGGATCAAAAGGGACGTGCCTTCAACAACATTTTAGAACCCGCTTTGGGTGTGGATTTGAAGATCCCGTTCAAAAAGGACGGCAATATCGCGGTAGGGGCGAAATCTGTCTACCAGTGGCGGCATGCCTCTGGAACCACCACAACCGCTGTTCTGGGCTATGTGACGTGGTACAAAAAGTTCTGATGGAAGGCCCATAACCCCCGATATCCTGTGTTTTTTACCCAGAAATGACGGTTTTTCGTGACAGGTGACTCATACTTTGGCTAGTGTCTCCGAAAAAGGGTAGACATGGGCAATTCGGGCACAACAGATTTCGATGTGGTCATTCGGGGTGGCGGGCCGTTGGCTTGTGCAATCGCCCGCGATGCCACGGGTCGCGGCTTACGCGTCCTCCTTTCAACAGAGGACGATTTTGGCGGCGACCTGCGCCAGCATATTGTGACCTGTGGCTTAACATTGCTGCCCGAGTTTCAAACCGCGCCTGCGGAAGAAACATCCGTCATGCAGCGGGTCTGCCCGCAATTGAAAACCGTCGAAGACCCAAATTCCGTTGATATTGGCACCCGCTTTTTCAAAACAAAAGAGCCGCCAAAGCCCAATTTGCCCTGCGCTTCCGTCGCCAACCGTTTCGCCATTTTGAATGCGCGGGACGCTAGCGAACGCGGGGCTAAGCTGTTTTCTAAATCTAAAATAACCGTAGAAAAGCAAGATGATACAGGGTGGAGCGTAAGTGTAGCCACGCTTGATGGCAAACCATTGATGTCCGTAACCGCGCGCGTATTTATCGACACGTTGCCCAAACTTGAAAACGCGACACCCCAATTTGCCCGCGTGGCTTCTTTTAAACAATCCAACCCGTTCGACAGTTTCGCGAAAAAGCGCAAAGACACGATCCACTTTGCGTTCGAATCTGGTAACAATACCATTGATGTTGGTCTGGTATCGCCCGAAGAAATCACTGCTGACGATCTGGTTGCTCACGCGCACAAGCAAGGTATTCACGGCAACCCTCTTTGGGTGTCAGATTGCTTTTCTCCCACGATGCAACAATCCAAGCTATCCATTTCCAAGGCACCAACACAGTTTGTTGTCCCTGATACGGCCCCATCTGGCTGGCGCAAACTGGCTGAAGATGTGGTTGCCGAAATTGCGCCCTTCGCGCAAATGATCGGCAAGCGATGGACAGCCTTTGCAACGCTTCCAGGTGGTGATTTTGAACCTGCCTTGCGGGATTTTTTGCTGTCCGATTTGCAAAAATCCCATCCAAATATCGACATGGATGCGATGGATCGGCTGTTTTCAAATTACGGCACTGAATGCGATCAAATTTTTGGCCCCGATGGTGATCTTGGCCACCACTTTGGCGCAGGTCTGTTCGAGGCAGAGGTCAAGTGGCTCGTCGATCAGGAATGGGCGCAGACCGCGCAAGATATCCTCTGGCGGCGCACCCTTTTGGGCATGCAATTTACCGACGACCAGCAGGCTGGTTTGACTGATTGGATGACCAAGGCTCACTAAATTTCCGGGCAAATCGGCTTTCCTGCATTCTCCAACCCCACCCAACAGGGTAAGGTGACTACGGAGGCCTTGGGGGAATCAGTCATGCGTCTGCTTGTGACAGCTCTTTTTTGTGTAGTTTCAAATTCTTTTGCGATGGCGCAAGTGAACGTGCCTGTTGAAAACGACAACTTGCAACTCCCCACGAATGAAGTCGAAGATTCTTCCAACCGCACCAGCGTTTTGGGTGTCTTTGTGTCTGAAAGAGGCGTTTTAAACCTCTCCAATCAAAAATCCGATGATTTCTCAGAACTTGCTGGCCTAAAGGATGTGCGCGACCTGATCCTAGACGGGTCTTCCATCACCGATTTGTCTCCGTTGGCCACGATGAAGAACGTCGAAATGATCAGCCTGTCTGGAACCGACGTGACCGATCTTTCTCCGCTGAAAAAGATCAAATCGCTCAAACATCTTTATATGAACGGCACCGCTGTTACGGACCTGTCGCCTTTGGCGAAAATGACATGGGTCGAAGACATTGGCGCAGATGATACGTTGATTGAGGATCTGACTCCCCTCAAAAATCTCAAAACACTGCGCCGTCTAAGCATTCAGGGCACTTTGGTGTCAGACCTCAGCCCGTTGAAAAAGCATAATCGATTAAATTGGCTGAATATCTCTGATAGCCTTGTAAGCGACATTTCTGTTCTTGATCGGTTCGAAGAACTACACGAACTGTCTTTGGGTGGCACGATGATCCAAG
>CAYWIR010000059.1:0-9717 GCA_964458375.1 uncultured Neptunicoccus sp. | reverse complement strand
GACGCAATTGAACAAGAAGCCCGCGCCACCCGATCCCGCGCCTTTAAACGGCGCAATTGGGAACGGGGTGGCCCTGCCCCTGCCCGCCTGCAAACAGATGCAAACGCCCCCTGCATTGCGCCCCCGGGCCAAACCCGCAGCGCCATTTCACGCCTGCCCGTGGCCGCGCTGCGTCTGCCCCGCGAGGTGTGCACAAACCTGAACCGTTTGGGTATTCGCATCGTGGCAGACCTCATCGGCCTGCCCCGTGCCGCCCTAATGCGCCGCTTTGGCCGTGATGTTGTGCTACGATTGGATCAGGCGTTGGGCGCGGACCCAGAACCCATTTCTCCAGCGCGGCGCACGCATCATTTTGCGACCCGCTTGTCCCTACCTGACCCCATTGGACTGGCCGAAGATATCACCGCGGGCGTCGATCGCCTGCTAGACCCACTGTGTGACAAGCTGCGCAAGGCTGGGCGCGGTGCGCGACAACTGCGTCTGTGGTGTTTTCGCACAGATCATACGGTGCAAATCATCGAAGTGGGCCTCGCCCGTCCCAACCACGATCCTGATCGCATGCGACCCTTGCTCTTGTTGCGCCTTCCCGATGTTGAACCGGGCTTTGGCATCGACACTCTGCGCCTAGAAGCTGTCATCACCGAACCCCTGTCAAACCTGCAACACAAAGGCCACGCCGACGCCGTTGAAACCGCCCGCAAACTGCGCGATGGGGACAACACAATGGCCGATTTGATGGGGCGGATCGGGGCGCGGATCGGGCTTGAAAACATCACACGCCTGCATCCCGCTGACAGCCATATCCCAGAAAAGACCGCCACCCGCATGGCCGCCGCCTACTCTGAACCGACCGAGATTTGGCCCCCCCTGCGCTTGCAACGTCCCGTGACCCTGTTCCAACCCGAACATGTCACGATTGAACATCCAGGGGACACAGCCTCTGCCCCGCCGCGCCAGTTTCGCTGGCGCCGACGTGCCTTTCAAACCCAATCCGCCGCAGGCCCCGAACGGCTGTCCCCCGAATGGTGGCTAGACGATCCAAACTGGCGTGGGGGCACACGGGATTACTGGCGTATTGAAACCAAAACGGGGGAACGGTTGTGGATTTTCGAAACCAAAACCCGCGAATATTCAGGCGGCTGGTTCTGTCACGGTGACTTTGGCTAGGTCACAGGCGTAGACGCAAAAACCCATAAACCGCCAAGCAAACAGCAATGCCACCCGCCAAAACATAAGGCAGCCGCAGTGCAGCCTCGCGCCCAAGTTCGGGCTCTGCCATAGACACAACACCCCCTGCCAGCAAGGCACCAACAGGCATCAAGCCCCAACCGAAGAAGCGGTAAATGCTATTCACCCGACCAAGCAAATCATCAGGGATCAACCGCTGCCGATAGGATACCGTGACCACATTCCACAACAGCGCCGCGAACATTTCCACAAACAGCGCGACCGCAACAATAAACACATTGGACGTCAAGAAAATCACGAAAAACATCGTCGGAAATAACAACAGAACCAAATGAAGGCTACGCTCCGCCCCAAACCTTTGGGCAATGGCAGGGCACGTTAACCCACCAACCACGCCACCCAAAGCACCCGCCGTCAGCAGCACACCATGGCCGAACCCCGTCAGATTCAAAATCTCTTGCGAGAACAGCACAAGGATCGTCAGCGCCATGATCGACAGCATGTTGGAAAACCCCAACATCACCGCCAAGCGGAGCAGCTTTGGATGATCCCACAACCATCTGAACCCTTCCCCCGCTTCGACCAGCAAGGACCGCCGCACAGGGGCGCGGCGCGGTGGCACAGTAATCAACCACACGGCCCAAGCGGCCAACGCAAAAGTTATAGCATCCAGTGCAAACGGCGCAGGCACGGCATAGACAATCAAAAAACCCGCAAGCGGTGGGCCGATGAAACTGCCCATGATCTGCTCAATGCTCCAAATCTGGCCATTGGCCCGCTCCAGATCATTGGATTCCACAACAGATGGCAACGCTGTTTGTGCCGCATTGTCCCGCACCACCTCAGCAGACCCCAGCAGAAAGGCCAAACATGACAGCGCCAGAATATACCATCCCGCCCCATGGGCGGGGGGCAAAACAGGAAGGGACAAGATAAGCGTAACCACCCCAGCCGTCAGCAACAGCCGCAGCAAGTCCGCCATCACCATAAGGCGTTGGCGATCACCACGATCGGTAATGACCCCCGCAGGCAAGGTTAACAAAAGCCAAGGTAATCGGGTGGCAAAGGCAACAGTCGCAATCAAGAAAGGATCCCGCGTGATCAACGAAGCCAGCCACGGAAACGCAAGCGCAGAAACCCCATCTCCTAAATTGGAGATAGCTGAAGCAGAAAATAAAAGCCGATAATTACGGTTTTTCGCGAGCAATGACATAAACTCCAGATGGGTCTCATTTCAAAGTAATGTCAACCACTTAAAGTTGAGTATACCTGCAGAAATGTAATTTAAATGGGTGCCGCCACGGCACCCCGCATCACATTGCCTTGCGCGTGAACGTCAGCGAAGCCTCATCGGAAAGACTAGGCTGAAATTTATATCCGTCCAGATCGAAATCCTTCAATCCTTCTACGGTATCCACACGATTTTGGATCATATACCGCGCCATGGCACCGCGGGCACGTTTCGCGAAAAAGCCGATCATTTTCAGCTCCCCATCGCGATCCTCTTTAAACGATGGTGTAATCACGGGCGATTTCATCGTTTTTTCCTTCGCCGCTTTGAAATACTCCGCACTTGCACAGTTCACCACAGGTTCCCCACCTGACGCATCATCCATTGCCTTGGCCAATTTCGTGCCCCAATAGGCGTAAAGCGACGGTCCCTCTTTATTCGCCAAACGGCTGCCCATTTCCAAACGATAGGGTTGGATACGGTCCATCGGGCGCAGCAACCCATAAAGGCCGCTCAGAATACGCAAATGATCCTGCGCGTATGCCTGTTCATCCGCGTCAAAGGCTTCGGCATCCAGCCCCACATAGGTATCACCCGCAAAAGCAAGCATCGCTTGCTTTGAGTTGTCACCAGTGGATTCCTTAGCAAAGCCCTGAAAACGCTTCTTGTTCAACTGCGCCAAATCCTCAGAGATTTTCATCAAATCGCGCAGCTCTGACACGCTCAACTTTTTGGCGATGCCCGCCAAACGGTTCGCATCATCCTGATAAGCAGGGGCAGTTTCGATCAAACCCTCTGCTTTTTCATCAAAATTCAATTTCTTCGCGGGGGACAGAACAGCCAGCATACTTTGTCTCCAATATAAGTTGCCAGTTCGTAACCGATCAGCGGACAAAAAACCATGGGGAAAACATGCGCATAGTGCCGCAAGAAGGCACAAATCCATAAGAGCTGTATCGGCTATTCTGCTGCGATTTCCTCAAGAAACGCTGCACCGAACCGCGCTGCTTTGGCAGGACCGACACCACCAATTTGTTCCAGCGCATCCACTGTATCTGGCTTCATCTGCGCGATTTTTGACAATGTGGAAGTGTTGCAATTCAAAAACGTATCCAGCCCGCTTTCGCCCCGCGCCAATCGAACCTGCGCCGCTTGTAATCGATCAAACAACTCACCCGCGTCCCGACCCGCCAATTTGCGCCGCGCAGGATGCACGTCTTCCGCTGCGCCATTTATCACCTCTAGAAACGGCGCTGCATAACGTTCCAGCTTCACCGCACCGACCCCTGGCAGACGGGCAAATCCATCAATATCCTTGGGTCGTGCCGTCGCCATGGCGATCAACGTCGCATCAGGAAACACCACATAGGCAGGGGCCTGCATATCTTCGGCCAAAGCACGCCGTTTTGCCTTTAGCGCAGACAACAACGGCTCGTCTTCATGCGCCACCATCGCCTTCACCCGCGTACGTGTGCCGCGGGACTTAACCACCGTATCTTTGCGCAATTCGATAGATTCTTCACCGCGCAGAATGGGCCGCGCCTTTTGGGTCATACGAAAGGCACCGTGGCGCTCCATATCGGGGCGGATCAGATCATACCCCATCATCTGACGGAAAATGCCCTGCCATTGGGATTTATCGAACTCTTTCCCAATGCCAAAGGTCGGCAGATCATTATGGCCGCGCTGCTGAATCCGATCCGTCATCGTTCCGCGCAAGACATCAATCAAATGCCCTGCACCAAAATATTCGCCCGTCCGCAACACAGCCGACAGGGCTTTGCGTACCGCTTCCGTGCCATCAAAAACTGTTGGTGGCGTGGAACACAAATCACAATTCCCACAACTTTCGATCTCATCCCCGAAATATCGCAGCAACACGCGCCGCCGACAGCGCCGCGCCTCGGCCAACCCCAACAGCGCATTCAACCGCCCATGGTCCGCTTCTTTGCGATCCGCAGGGGCAAGCCCCTCGTCAATTTGCGCACGGCGCAACCGCACATCATCGGCACCATACAGGGTTAACGTATCCGCAGGCGCACCATCGCGCCCTGCACGGCCAATTTCCTGATAATAGCTTTCCATCGACTTGGGCAAATCCGCATGGGCCACCCAGCGAATGTCTGGCTTATCGACCCCCATGCCAAACGCAATCGTGGCACAAACAATCAAGCCATCTTCGCGCTGGAACCGCGTTTCTGCCAGCCGCCGATCGTCCTTTTCCATGCCAGCGTGATAGTGCAGCGCAGAATGTCCTTCATCGCGCAACGCCGTTGCCAGCGTTTCGCATTTGTTGCGCGACGAACAATACACAATGCCAGATTGCCCCTTCCGCGCCGCCACAAAATCCAACAACTGTTTTCGTGGGCTGTTCTTGGGCGCAAACGCCAAATTGATATTCGGGCGGTCAAATCCCTGCAAAAAAGTGGTCGGTGGCGTGCCCCCGAACAGCCGCTTGACGATCTCGTCACGGGTTTCTGCATCCGCGGTCGCTGTAAACGCAGCCAGCGGAACACCCAAATCATCGCGTAACGCCCCAATTTTCAGATAATCTGGGCGGAAATCATGGCCCCACTGGCTCACGCAATGGGCTTCATCTACGGCAATCAACCGCGTGTTCACCTTGCGCAGCAACATCACTGTGCCAGGGTTCGCCAGCCGTTCTGGTGCGATATACAGCAGCTTTAGCCGCCCCTCATCCAGCGCCTGAAACACCTCTTCTGTTTCTTCTTCGGTGTTCCCAGATGAAAGCGACCCTGCCGAAACGCCAAAAGCATTCAACGCACGCACCTGATCCCGCATCAAGGCAATCAGCGGCGAAATGACCACCGTTACGCCGTCCAAACACAATGCAGGCAATTGAAAACACAAAGATTTTCCGCCCCCCGTTGGCATAATCGCCAGCGTGTTTTTCCCAGAAATCACTGCATCAACGACCTCTCGCTGACCATCGCGAAACGCCGCATGGCCAAACACGTCTGACAACAGCTGAAGGGGCTTGTCCTGATCGTCCAACATCTTGCTTTTTAGTATCTGCTCTTTGGGCATAGGTTTGACAGGTTGCGGATTGGTTAACAACCCGTGACCAAGCCCATTTCCATCCGAAGTCACTTGCTCTAAAAGCCCGTCTACTATGGCCGGCGAAAAACCAAAATCCCTGACGTATTTTGCACAGTATGTGCCCATCTGGGCCTTGCTGGGCCTGTCGCGTTTATTGCCGTTTAATGCGCGATGCACCATGGCAGGTCACGTGGTTGGCTTTGCGGTGCGGTGGCTGCCTCCTTTTCGCATGCGTGTGGATGAAGGCCTGAAACGGGTATACCCCGCCATGAAACGGTCAGAGCGCGCGCGTATCGCGGCGCAAGTGGGCCAAAACATGGGGCGCACCTTAACGGAAATTCTGCACAACGCAGAATTTGCTCAAAAAACAGATCGCTTTGATGCCAGCGGGCCAGGTTTGGCCGCGCTGCATGACGCCAAAGCCGCGGGCAAAGGCGCCATCATCATTTCAGGCCACTTCGGCCAATGGGAAGCGATCCGCCATTATCTAAAGTCCCAAGATTTGGAAACAGGCGCAGTCTACCGCCCCAATTCCAATCCATACTACGAACCCCATTTCCTTGCAGGTATCCTAGAAGGCGGCGCGCCCATCGTTCCCAAAGGCAATTCTGGAACCATGCAAATGGTGCGCCACATCCGCAAAGGCGGCTTCTTCGCTATACTCGCCGATCAATACGTGCAGTTTTCAGACCCCATCCCGTTTTTGGGCCATGACACGCAAACAACCACCTCACCAGCCGAGCTGGCTTTAAAATACAACATCCCACTGGTGCCTGCTTTTGGCCTACGCGACACGAACAAAACGGATGTGCACATAACCTTCGAAGAACCCATCCCACACTCTGATCCCATCACCATGATGACAGAGTTCAACGCACGTATGGCGGCGCAAATCAACGCCAACCCAGGCCAATGGTATTGGCTGCACCGCCGTTGGAAGAGCCCGACAACCCTTTACAAAGCCCCCTAATATCAGCGAGAACAGGCCGAGTTTTCTGTGGGGCCGCCGCGTGTTTTTGATCCGAAGTCTAACGCTTATCTTGGCCTTGCCTCTGCGTGCGTGGGTGTTGCTTCAGCACGCAATGGGTAAAATCTCCCCTGACACCGCTTCAAATAGATTAGGCCGCCCCACCGTCGACAGGCCCAAAAATCCCATAATCTGGGTTCATGCCGCCTCATTGGGGGAGCTGTCATCCATCCGCCCCTTCCTTAGTTATCTTGTGAAGACGCGCCCAGATCACAGGCTCCTGATCACAACAAATAATCCAAAAGCACTCGATGTGGCCGCCCGCTGGCCAGAGATTTCCGCAATCTTACAGGCGTCCCCGATGGACTTGCCTTACGTTCTTAACCGATTTCTCGATCACTGGATGCCTGTCGCATTTGTAAATGTAGAATCCGAAATTTGGCCAAATCGTTTCGCTGCCCTCGCACGGCGCAACATTCCTTGCATCGGCCTCAACGCCCGCGTGTCCGACACTTCGGCCAAACGATTGGCCCGCTTTGGCCTCGCTTCTGGCTTACGGCATTTCAAAGCAATATTCGCGCAAAACGAAACTTCGGCGACAAACTACAAGCGTTTGCTCGGCAGCAACGCCACTGTCGAAGTGATCCCCAATTTCAAGTCTATGGTGTCCCTTCCTGCACCCGATCCCAAACTCCAAAACACCTTTGATCGGGGTAAAACCATCTTGGCCGCATCCACCCATCCTGGCGAAGACGAAATCATCCTCGATGCTTTTGCCAAACTGTATGCACAGGACCCGTCACTGACACTCATCATCGCTCCACGCCATGTGGATCGCGCAGCAGACGTGGCAGTTTTGGTCACGACGGCTGGGCTGACATCACAAACGATTGGACAAGGAACCACCGCACCCGTTCACATCGTCACGACCCTCGGCCAACTCCCTGCGCTCTATTCACTTGCCAGTGTCACATGCGTTGGTGGATCGCTGGTTCCAAACATCGGCGGGCACACACCCTACGAACCCATCCGCGCTGACAGCGCCATTGTAACGGGCCGACACACCCAGAATTTCGAAACAGAATACCAAACCCTAAATGCTGCCACCGCTTGCCTGATCACCACGCCAGAAGAACTGGCAAACAACCTCGCAAACGCGCTTAAATCGGCACCGTCTCTCGCAACGGCTGCAAAAACCGCGCTCCCACCGATCCCAAATCCGGACGCATTGATGACTCGTATCGCTTTGACGCTGGAGCTGGCAAAATGACCCCACTACTCTTCCATCTGCAGCGCATTCTGAACGGTGATGCCTTTCTTCAACAGTTTTCCGCCGAGCAAAACGAGCTGCTCGACGAACTCTCCCAACACTCCGTGGCGATTGTGGGCAACGCACGAAGCCTGTCCAACCAAACGCACGGCCCCTCTATCGACGCCTGCGATATCGTCATTCGAATGCATGCAGCGCCGCTGCCAAATCCTGAAAGCCACGGCACAAAAACCACATGGCTGGCGCTCGGAATGCCTGTGGCCCAATCCATAATCGTAGATCGCGCACCCTCCCGCTTGCTCTGGATGGCCAAAAAGCGCAAACGTGTGCGCCCCCGCATTGCAACGGCCAAAGGGTTCTATCTGCACCCGAAATCAGATTGGGACGCGCTGGCACTACGGCTCAACGCGCCGCCCACAACAGGGGCCATGCTGATTGATCTGGTCGCCAGATCTGATGCCAAGTCGATCAACCTCTTCGGCTTTGATTTCTTCACCAGCCTGTCCCTGTCTGGTCGGCGCACGGCGGCACAAGTGCCCCATGATTTCGCCGCAGAAAAGCAGTTTGTGACGGACTTGATCGACCATGACCCAAGGGTTGTGCTGCATGGGCAGACAAACTAAGCCAAGATAAGTCAAAAGCAGAGGCCAACCATGGACCGAACCGCATCAATCGCTGACGTCATCAAAACCAACCTTTCCGGACTGGAAACGTTGCAAGTTGCGCTCAACACCCCCGATTTGTCCGCAGCAATGAACACAGCCCTAACGCTCATTTCAGAAATGAAAGGGCGGTTGATTGTGGCAGGTGTCGGCAAAAGCGGTTTGATCGGGCGCAAACTGGCCGCAACCTTTTCCTCCACAGGCACACCTGCCTATTTTGTGCACCCTGCCGAGGCAAGCCATGGCGACCTTGGCATGATCCAATCAGATGATGTGATCATGCTGCTCAGCTGGTCAGGCGAAACCAAAGAACTCGCCGATATTTTGGGCTATGCACGGCGCTTCAATGTGCCCGTCATTTCGATCACTGGTGGACTCAACAGCACTTTGGCACGCTCTGCCAATGCGCCCATTGTCCTGCCCAAAGTACCAGAAGCCTGCCCTCACAATCTCGCGCCCACAACCTCTACGCTCCTGCAACTCGCCATTGGTGATGCTTTGGCCATCACAATTCTAAAGATGAAGGGGTTCACAGAAGAGAGTTTTCGCGACTTCCATCCGGGCGGCAAACTCGGGGCCGCGCTCACCCCGCTTGACGATATCATGTTCAAAGGCGATGCCATTCCAACCATCAGCGCGGATGCACCCATCATCGAAGTACTAGGGGAGATTTCGCGCAAAACCCTTGGCATTGTCGGGGTGACGGATACCGATGGCGTGCTTCAAGGGGTCATCACTGACGGCGATATTCGCCGGCACCTAGAAGCGAACTCCGAAGGATCCATGAAGGATGCCATGTGGAACACCAAAGCCAATGCTCTGATGACACCGGGGTCTATCCATTTGGCGCCCAATCGGCTCAGCGCACGGGCTTTGCATGTTTTGCAGCAAAACAAAATCTCTGCCGCCTTTGTGGTCGAAGATGGAAAGCCAATTGGCGTTGTGACGCTGATGCAATTGTTAACACTCGGTGTCGCTTAAAACTGCGCCTCGGATCGTTGCACAGCGTTTTGTATCCACGGGAACGTATCGGACATTGCATCCATAACGGACTCTTTCAATGTCCGATCTTCTAACACAACGCGAATGGCAGACGCCGTCGATGCGCCGCGTAACGCAATACCATTTCGGGGGTCCGACAACATATCCTGACTGTCCTGTGTTAATGCGATCCGCGCCTGCGCATAATGCGTTCCTGTTTCACTATCCCCTTCGATCCAACGTTCAATCCGCCCGTGCAATCGCGGCCCGTTTTCTGTGAACCCTGCTAGCGATACAATCACATCCGTACCGAGCGGCAGGGCAGACACCTGCGCCACTGGCACACGTAAATCCGCCA
>CAYWIR010000058.1:0-9767 GCA_964458375.1 uncultured Neptunicoccus sp. | reverse complement strand
CGCAGCGCCTGAAACGACCGTGTTGCAGGATGGGCCATGCCTGGCTTTGACTTTGGCAATGTGTCTTCGATGATTTTGACCAACTGTGCCGTGGTCAAAACAGGGGCCAGTTTGCGCGCATCCGCAATGGACTTTGCAATCTTACGCGATGCCCGTTCTTCGCCGTATTGAAACAGAATATCTGCCAGTTCTGCTTCAGAAGCGTGGTTCACCACATCAGCGGCGGTTTGGCCTGATTGGCTCATCCGCATATCCAAGGGGCCGTCTTTCTGAAACGAAAACCCACGCTCTGCCTGATCAATCTGCATGGATGACACGCCGATATCGAGCACAACACCATCCATCGGCCCCTCAAGCAGCGCATCCATGTCACCAAATGTGCCTTCAACCAACTGCAACCGATCGCCATAGGTGCCAGACCACGCCTGTGCGCGATCAAAAACTTCGGGGTCCCGATCAATGGCAAACACCTGCGTCGCGCCAGCATCCAACAAGGCGCGTGTGTATCCCCCCGCGCCAAAGGTGCCATCGACCCAGCGCCCTGAAACAGGAGCCACCGCATCCAAAATGGGGTCCAATAAGACAGGAATATGCGGGGAAGCAGTTTGGTTAACCTGTTCCATGCCGCGTTTACCCCTCCGCGCGAGCCGTGTTGGAGGTATCCAACAGCGTCAGTGGATCAACATCATCCACTTCCTCTTCGACCCAGTCTTCCAAGGACGCGACATATTCTTCGTATGCACTGGGTTCCCAAATCTGGAACGTGTCGCCAGTGGCCACAAAGATCGCTTCTGATTTGATTGAAATCTTGTCGCGCAATTTCGGAGACAGAACCAAACGGCCCGTTTCATCCACGCTCAGCTGCACCGACTGACCTGAAAACATCAATTCCAACGCCCGACGCGCGTTTGATCCGCGTGGCAAATTTGAAATCTGTTCATCCACGTCATCCATGGATTTCATTGTATACCCTTCGATGTAATTGCGGGACTTGCCGCCATACACCAACACCATGTTCGGGTTCAGACCTTCGGTCCAATCTGGATCACCTTCTTCCAGCACACGTCGAAACGGGGCCGGGATAGACACCCTGCCCTTAGCATCCACTTTGTGGGTACTTTCGCCTCTGAAACGTCGCGCCACGAAGGGTGCTCCTTTTGTCCTCGTCGCCCCGTTTTTTGGGGGCTTAAAATGGTAACGGAGGATCAAGCTGCTGCCACTGCTTGATCCTCCGCCCTCGTCCCGTAAAGGGATGTCCAACTGTGGTGCCACCTTGGGGGGGTGTCTGCTCGCAACCCACGTCGGATCTCTAATTTGATGGGTTGGGCGCCTGTATGAAACCTGACTTGGTCATTCGCGAGGTCTTGCTGCCTCTTATGATCCCAACTTCATCGTGAGAACAGGTATTACATGGGAAATTATGGAAACCAAGTGTTTTTTATGGGAAATGCAGGGTCACAATGGCAAACGAGAGGTCCATGTGGCGCAATTTTAGCAAAATTCCATCAAATAATGGCTTAAATTGTTACTTATGGAATTTTATACACAACATATAGTGGTGTGATATTTTCCCATATTTTTCCCATAAATTCCCAAGCAGGTTAAAAACAAACAAGAACATATTAAGAACATTAACTTATTTGCCAAATATTTGATTCGAATCGCACAGCAATTCACCCAATCCTGCCGCAATTCGCCCTAGATATAGATGCAGGCGCGAATCTATCCCACGGTTTCCCATGGCCAATGTGAATATGCGTGGATGACCTGTAAGCCGGATTTTGTCCAAGGGGCGAACCCCCATAGACGACCATTCATCTGGGCCTGCTGTTGCCAACAGGCTCGTGCAACCAACCCGGACCTGCTGAGGAAAGAACATCCTCGGGCTTGCGCCCACGCGATCCCTATTTGGTCTTGCTCCCAGCGGGGCTTGCCATGCCAGTGATGTTACCACCACCGCGGTGGGCTCTTACTCCACCGTTTCACCGTTACCTGCGCAGGCGCAGGCAGTCTCTTCTCTGTGGCGCTTTCCCTCGGGTTTCCCCGGGCGGGCGTTACCCGCCGCCGTTGTTCTTTGGAGTCCGGACTTTCCTCACCTTTTGCAAGGTGCGGCCGTCCAGCCATCCACGCGGCTATGTCTCTAATGCGATTGGTGTGCCTGGGTCAACGGCCTGACAGGGCCATTTTTGCGCCAAACGGGTGATGATCCCTACATCCACCGCATCAAGCGGCCCTGCCCCATCGGGGCGGAACCGCAATCGAAAGGCCTCCAGCACGATCTGCCAGCTCTCATCCGATTGATCTGCAGGGCGATACCCAAAGTCAAAGGCCGCCGTGCGAAACGCAGTTCGATCCACCTGATCATTAACAGGATCAGCGGAATTGACCCAAACAGACAGCCCCTTATCCGCCAACCGCTTCCAATCGAAAAAGGGGCCAGGGTCAATCTTGCGGCCTGGGGCCATGTCCGAATGACCGATCACCCGCTCTGGTGGGATATCAAAACGCTGCATCACGCGGCTTAGTTCCCGTTCCAACGCGGCCATTTGCGGCGGGGGAAAGGCTGGCGTGTCACTGTCTGGCCCCCGATTGGCCAGCTCAAACCCGATAGAATGAGAATTCACATCCGTAACCGCGCCCCATTGCCCAGCGCCCGCATGCCATGCGCGATCCGCATCGGCCACCAATTGGGTGACCGTGCCATCCTCGGCAATGACATAATGGGCCGATACTTCGACGGACGGGTCGCACAGGCGTTCAATCGCGGCTTGGGCAGTGTCCATGGCCGTATAGTGCAGGACAACCATATCAGGGGGCAGCCCGTGCTTGCGTGGGCCACAGTTTGGAGATGGCAGCATCAGCCGTCCGTGGCGGTCTGCTCTGTCACGGCTGGTGTCTCTGGCGTTACCGCTGTCGTTTGCTGCAACAAAGAGCGATACCGATCAGGGTTCCACCCACAGGCAAACCCATCGCCATCACTGTCCAAACGACGCCGATCCTTCGCTGGACCACCTGCTTTTAAGAACGCACGCTGCGCCCCATCTGGGTCCGTGCGGTAGCGACCGCAGTTGTTACCACCGACACTAAAGCGGCGGTACACCCGCGTCCCCACTGCATGTTTCTGAGACAACGCATAAGCCGCCAAATTCACACCATCGCCGCTGCGCTGGGGCAAGGCTTCGGGTTCAATAACGGTGTAGCTTTCTTTCAACGCCGCCAATTTCGCCGCGTCAGACGCGATGGTTTCTTTTTCAGTCACCGCTTTGAAATCTTGCGTGTTGGAAATAGCTGCGTTTTCCTGACCGACCGCTACCGTTGTGTTCGTGGTTTCCGCAGGCAATTGCACGTTTTGCGCGGTGGTGCCTGTTTCGGCAGCACGCAAACGGTTGTCTTGGGCCTGTAAGGCAGCGGGATCAGGGGTGATATTGTCAAAATACTGATCCTGATCATTCGGTGCTTGCGGCGCGCCACAGGCGACCAACAGACTACAGACTGCCAAACTTGATAAAATTGCCCGCATAGCGTGCCCCCTTTGGGTCGTTTTTTATCTGTTTACCACCATTTTTCTGCCTTGGAAACAAAACCCGCAGCTTGTTCCAACGCATAGGCGGTGTTCAGCATATCCGCTTCTTCCCACGGCTTGCCAATTAGTTGCAAACCCAAGGGCAAACCCTGCGCATCCAATCCTGCTGGAACGGACACACCTGGCAAACCAGCAAGGTTCACGGTCACTGTGAACACATCGTTCAGATACATCTTCACAGGATCAACGTCTTTCATTTCCCCCAACCCAAAAGCCGCAGACGGCGTGGCGGGTGTCAGGATCGCATCTACGCCCGTGGCATAAACGTCTTCAAAATCCTTTTTGATCAACGTGCGCACCCGCTGTGCTTTGCGGTAGTAGGCATCATAAAACCCAGCGGATAGAACATAGGCGCCAATCATGACACGGCGCTGCACTTCGGCCCCAAAGCCTTCGGCGCGGGTGCGGGCGTACATTTCGTGAATGCCTTCGCCAGCTTCCAACGTGGCGCGGTGGCCGTATTTCACGCCGTCATAGCGTGCAAGGTTAGAAGAGGCCTCTGCTGGAGCCAAAACATAATAGGCGGGCAGCGCGTATTTCGTATGCGGCAGGCTCACATCCACGATTTCGGCCCCTGCATCGCGCAACATTTCCGTCCCTTGCGCCCACAGCTTTTCGATCTCGTCAGGCATGCCGTCCAATCGGTATTCTTTTGGAATGCCGATCTTTTTGCCCCGAATGTCACCAGTCAGCGCCGCCTCAAAATCAGGAACCGCCAAGTCGGCAGAGGTGCTATCTTTTGCGTCATGTCCTGAAATCGTAGACAGGAAAATCGCGGAATCACGTACGGTTTTTGTCATCGGTCCGGCCTGATCGAGCGAGGAGGCAAACGCAATCGTACCCCAACGGGACACGCGCCCGTAGGTTGGCTTCACGCCGACAATCCCTGTGAATGCCGCAGGCTGACGGATCGAACCACCGGTATCAGTGCCCGTTGCCGCCAGACACAAATCGCCTGACACCGCCGCCGCAGACCCGCCCGATGATCCACCAGGGGTCAATGCCGCGTCTGATCCTTCACGCCGCCAAGGGCTGACCACTGGACCATAAGCAGAGGTTTCATTCGAAGACCCCATGGCAAATTCATCCATGTTCAACTTGCCAAGCATCACAGCGCCTGCGTCGAACAACTTTTCGGTAACAGTGCTCTCATACTCTGGCTGGAACCCTGCCAGAATGTTTGATGCCGCTTGGGACGCCACACCTTTGGTGCAAAACAAATCTTTAATACCAAGCGGAATGCCACACATATCAGGGGCATCGCCAGCCGCGATCCGTGCATCCGCCGCAGTGGCTTGCTCCAACGCCAGCTCTGGCGTTTTGGTGGAATAGGCATTCAACGCATCAGAGGCCGCAACGGCCACGTTGCACGCCTCGGTCAATTCAACCGCTGAAATCTCTTTGGCCCGCAGTTTGTCACGTGCATCGGCAATGGTGAGGCTGTTTAGGTCAGTCATCGTCTTACTCCACAACCTTAGGCACGGCAAAAAACCCTTCACGGGCATCAGGTGCATTTTTCAGAACGGCGGCTTGTTGATCCCCGTCCGTCACAACATCTTTGCGACGCGGCAGGCGCATTGGCGTGACCGATGTCATCGGCTCCACACCGTCTACATCGACTTCGTTCAACTGTTCCATGAACCCCAGAATGCCATTCAGCTCTCCTGCCAAATGCTCCAACTGATCGTCGGCCACTTCGATACGGGCCAAATGCGCAACGCGCCGTGCGGTTTCTTTGTCAATCGACATAGATATTCCCTCTTCGGGCTAGAACCAATTTCAACTCCAGCATCTACCGCCACGCCAACGCCAAGACAACCCGTTCCCCTGCTTCTTTTGCCCAAAAATATCCCGAGGTTTGGGGCGAAATCCCAACAAGCCCAAAGGGTCAATCGGATTAAACCGTCAGGCTCCCCGTTTGGCGGCAAAAAACGACACCAACAGATCGGCAGCGTCTGCCTCGCCCAATCCATCGTAAACCTCAGGTATGTGATGGCATTGGGGATGGTCAAACACCCGTGCCCCTTGGGCCACGCCACCAGATTTTGGATCCGCCGCTCCGTAATACAACCGCGCAATCCGCGCATTTGAAATGGCAGCGGCGCACATCGGGCACGGCTCTAGCGTCACATATAAATCCGCCCCCACCAGCCGTTCAGCACCTTCAAGCGCACAGGCAGCGCGAATGGCCAGAATTTCTGCGTGCGCAGTCGGATCATTCAACTCGCGTGTGCGATTGCCTTCTGCTGCCAACACGACACCGTCTCGCACAACCACTGCGCCCACGGGAACCTCTCCCCGATCAGCCGCCGCCTTCGCCTCTACGAGCGCATGATCCATATAAGACGTAAATTCCATATGTCTGCATAACCAGCCCGCTTCCCTTGGACAAGCAGGACAAACCTGCCTATAGCAGCCCCATGACCAACAAACTCCCAGACACAGGCGAACGTATCGCTAAATTCCTCTCCCGCGCAGGGGTTGCCTCGCGCCGCGAAGTGGAACGCATGATCGACGCGGGCCGCATCACGTTGAACGGCCAGCCCCTGACAACGCCAGCTATCAAAGTGTCCGAAGCTGACGACATCACTGTAGACGGCAAACCTGTCGGGGAAAAACAACCTGCAAAGGTCTGGCTTTACAACAAGCCGCTTGGCCTTGTGACGACAGATCGCGATGAAAAGGGCCGCAAGACCGTGTTTGACGATCTGCCAAGCACCCTGCCCCGTGTGATGTCGGTGGGTCGGCTCGATTTAAACTCCGAAGGTCTGCTGCTGCTGACAAATGACGGAGAGTTGAAACGCAAACTCGAACTGCCCTCCACGGGTTGGGTGCGAAAATACCGCGTCCGCGTCAAAGGTTCCCCGACCGAAGACACGCTTGATCCGTTGCGCAAGGGCGTGACTGTCGATGGGGAACGCTTTCAACCCATGCAAATCAGCATTGACCGTCAACAAGGCGCGAACGCTTGGCTGACCATTGCGCTGCGTGAAGGCAAAAACCGCGAAATTCGCCGTGCCGTAGAAACCGTTGGCCTAACAGTGAACCGCCTGATCCGCATTTCTTATGGCCCATTTCAATTGAACACATTGAAGTCTGGGGAAGTTGAAGAAGTGCGCGGCAAAGTTTTGCGCGACCAGCTTGGCATCGCACCGCCCCCAACACATGCCGTCAAAAAACCGTCCCGAAAAATATCGAGAAAACCGCGAAATGCGGCCCCTACACAAGGCAAACCAAAGCGACGCTAGATCACTCGGTCGGTGTAATGTTCCCAGCCATCTGACGCCCATCCACGCCATCGACCATCTCAAATTCAATCACTTGATTGTTTTCCAGCGTCTGTAATCCAGAGGCTTGGACCTGAGAAATATGGACGAAAATGTCTTTTCCGCCCCCTTCAGGCTCAATGAAACCGTACCCTTTATCGGCGTTGAACCACTTGACCATACCTTTGGCCATAGTCTTATTCCCTTCGCATTAAACGTCCGCGTAATTGCAAACGCTTCAACACAGTGCCAAGACAACCCGCCCGAACATAAATTGCAGCCCATGGCGCCATCGTTTTGACGCTACGTCATTTCAGCCTAGCCCAAGGATTGATTCCTACAAAATGGAAAGAGTAGCGCGATTCTAAGGCCTTAGCCTGTATCCCTTGCTCTTTCATTGTCTGTTACGTTAAAAGACTGCGAAAATGGCATCCGACACAGGGGAACACACGCGATGGCTGATGTACTGACAATTGAAAACCTCGCCAATTTGGGCGTGCTGATCTTCCTTCAGGCCGTTCTGGGCTTTGACAACCTTCTCTACATCTCAATCGAAAGCCAACGGGCCCCCAAAGAGTATCAAAAACGGGTGCGGTTCTGGGGCATCATCATCGCCGTGGCTCTGCGTGTGGTCTTGCTGTTTACCATGATCCAATTGATCGACGCACTTAAGGATCCGTTCTACATCTTTGATTACCCTGGCTTCATTACGGGCGGCGTCAACTTTTCGACAGTGGTGTTTATCTTTGGCGGTATCTTCATTATGTACACCGCCTTCAAAGAAATCACGCATATGCTGACGATCCACGACCTCGGCCATGACCCCGAAAGCAAAACGGGCAAATCCGCCCGCCAAGTTGTCATGCTGATCGTTCTGATGAACCTCATTTTCTCGTTCGATTCCATCCTTTCTGCCCTTGCGATCACGGATGTCTTCCCTGTGCTTGCAATCGCGATCATCACGTCTGGCATCGCAATGCTGGTGCTGGCCGATGGGGTGACAACATTCCTGCAAAAGAACCGCATGTACGAAGTGCTCGGCCTGTTTATTCTCTTGATCGTTGGGGTTGTTCTGCTGGGTGAAGCTGGCCCTGCGGCGGCTCACGCCATGCATGACGATGATTTACAGATCAAAATCTTCGGCTACGCATTGTTGCCTATGTCCAAAACAACCTTCTATTTCTCGGTTGTTGTGCTGGTAATGGTTGAAGTTGTGCAAACTGGCTATCAACGCAAATTGGCGAAAGAGCGGGAAACAGGCGGGCATTAAGGCGATTTATCGCCGAAGCGGGAAGCGATTTACTTCTGCATCGCAGAAAATCCGTGCCTAAACACTAGTATCCGCCCCATGCCCACCATATATTGGGCGTTGAGCGGATTTACCCGCTGCTGTCATGGGGAACAAACGTGTCTGCACCAACTTTGCAGTGGATATCCTATATTATACTTGTCGCTACGATTTTAACCGTGGCGTTAGGCTCTTTTGGAAGTCTGTCCTAATGGCTCAACGATTTGGCGGGCAACACAGCCCAGAAGATAGCCCAAACAACGCAACCCCAACGCCCGCTTTGCCTGGCAGCAAGTTTCGGGGCCGCCGCGTTGTGAACTCTAGCTTTCGATCAAAGTTCCTCTTCATTGCCCCTTTGCCCCTGCTGTTCTCAGGTATTGGCGAAATGCGTCGTGGCGATGCGGGCGGGATGATCGTGGAATTTGGCGCGCTGGCCATTCTGTTGCTCGCGGCATGGTTGTTGCGCGATGGATTGATCGCAGAAACAGCCTACAATGAACGCAAGGTGGCCCGCCCCCCTGCAATCCCACGCAAAATGTTTGCCACAGCTTTGACAGGCATTGGCGTGTTTATCGCAGGGGCCTTCGCCACAGGCGACGGGCTCGCTGCTGGCATTGTGTTCGCTCTGCTGGCAATGGCCGCCCATGTGTTCAGTTTTGGCATTGATCCCCTGCGCAAAAAGGGGATGGAAGGCATGTCCGAGTTTGAAACAGAACGTGTTGCCAAGGCCGTAGACAAAGCCGAAGGCCTGCTTGGCGAAATGATCACTGCCTCTAAACGCATTGGCGATCGCCGCCTTGAAGGGCGCGTCGAAACGCTTGCGACATCCGTGCGCGAGATGTTTCGTGCGGTCGAAGATGATCCACGGGATCTGTCTGGTGCCCGCAAATTTTTGGGCGTCTATCTAAAAGGCGCACGCGATGCGACCATCAAATTTGCCGATCTTTTCGCCAAAAACGGCGACCAAGACGCCAAAGCCAAATACGAATCCTTGCTTACCGATCTGGAAGCCAGCTTTAATGCCCAACGTCAGACAATGATGTTGGACAACCGAACTGACCTTGATGTGGAAATCGAGGTTCTTCGCGACCGACTGAAACAAGAAGGCCTTCGGGCCAGTTAACAGGAGACACCTATGTCCGATATCCGCACCAAAGCCGAAGGCGCTTTGAAAGAAGTTGAAGAAATCAACGCGGTTGTTCTGCCCGAACCCAAAAACGAACTTATCGTCATTTCCGAAGTGACGCCCGACATGAAAAAGTCGATCAAGTCCCGCATGGACGAACTCGACATGGAAAACACACAGTCGATCATCGAATTCGGTTCGGCGGCACAAACAGAAATGCAGGCCATTTCCCAAGAAATGCTGTCAGGTGTGCGCAACAAAGACGTGGGCCCAGCGGGTGAATCGCTGCGCAACATGGTGACCTCCATTCGCGGTTTTTCGATTGATGAGCTGAACCCAAACCGCAAACTATCATGGTGGGAACGCATTTTGGGCCGCGCAGCCCCTGTTGCAAAATTCATGGCGCGTTACGAAGACGTGCAAGGCCAGATTGATCGCATTTCAGATGAACTTCTAGATCACGAACATATCCTGATGAAAGACATCAAATCGCTCGACAAACTC
>CAYWIR010000057.1:0-9856 GCA_964458375.1 uncultured Neptunicoccus sp. | reverse complement strand
CTGAAATGGGTGGCCGTGTCCGACATGCGCAACTACCCCATGCCACCCGCAGACATACCCCTGATCGCAACCCTACGCGATCTTCTCTAGCCAGCCTGCGGCTTCATCCGCAACAACATGCGCCATCATCTCAATGTGATCAGGCCGCGCGTTCAGGCATGGGATGTAGGTAAACTTCTCACCACCCGCCTCGATAAAGGCCTCTTTGATCTCTTCGTTGATCTCTTCCAGCGTTTCAATGCAATCACTTGAAAACACAGGGGCCATCACGGCGATGTTCTTTTTGCCTTCACGGGCCAAACGCGCCACATCTTCCACGGTATAGGGCTTCAACCATTCTTCCCGTCCGAAAATGGATTGAAACGTCAGTTGCACTTTCTCTTCTGGCCAGCCCAATTCTTCGCGCAACAACCGCGTCGTTTTCTGACAATGACAATGGTAGGGATCGCCCTCCATCAAATACCGCAGCGGAATGCCGTGGTACGATGTCACCAACACATCAGGTTCTTCATCCAACGTTGCATATGCTTCACGAACACTGTTCGCCAAGGCCTTAATAAACAACGGATTTTCGAAATAGGCAGGCACACATCGAATGGTCGGTTGCCAGCGCATTTTCATCAGTGCACGGAACGCCTGATCATTGGCTGTGCCCGTGGTCGTCGCGGAATACTGTGGGTACAGCGGAAAGAAAATAATCTTGTCACAGCCCTTATCCTGCAACTTTTTGATCACAGATTCCGTTGATGGATTGCCGTAGCGCATACAGAAATCCACCTCAACTTTGTCACCATACATCTCTTTCAGCATGGGCGTCAGCGCCTCACACTGTTCCCGCGTTGTGGTCAACAAAGGGCTTTCGTTCTTCTCTTCGTTCCAAATCGTTTTATAGGCCGCACCTGATGTGAACGGGCGGAACGTTAGGATGATGCCTTGCAAGATCGGCTGCCATTTCCAATTCGCCAAATCCACAACGCGCTTGTCTGACAGAAACTCGTTCAAGTACCGCCGAACCGACCAATAGTCGGTTCCATCGGGCGTGCCGAGATTACACAAAAGAACCCCAACCTTGCCAAAACTCACTTTGGGGTGGTCAGCACCTGAATGCGGTGGGCGTGTATCTATCATCATGGGACTCTCCAAACTTTCAGCGGACTTATCTCAAATATCAAAAGGATCAAGCCTTCTCACCGTCTTCGCCCATTTCTGTCGCACCTAAGAAGTCCGCCAATCGCACGGTGGCCGATCCTGGACGCAGGGGTTTTTGCTGGGTGTCACTCGGGGCCCAGCCCGTCAGAAAGGCCAATTCAAACGTCGCCATCATGCGCCCATCGACACAGTAATCGCGGGCATAAATCTCTGCCATGCGCACAAACAAACTGCGCGGTGTGAACGCCTTCACCCGATCGCTCAGCGCGTTGGTCTCTCCCATACCGCGCAATTCCCGCATCAAATGCCACGGCGTTTCATAGGCCACAGACAGCGGTTCAATATCCGCCACAGGCAACCCATATCCCGCCCGTTGCAACAGCGCACCCAACCCACGCACCTCTGCCATGGGCGCAACACGCGGGGAAATTCCACCGCGCAACTCTGCCTCGGCTTGGGTCAGGGATTGCCGCAACTCGTTCAGGGTTTCCCCCGCAAACATCACCGCAATCATCAATCCATCAGGCCGCAAAGCACGGCGCATCTGGATCAACTGACCCACCGGATCGTTCGACCAATGCAGCGACATGCAATGCACGATCAGATCACAACTGTCTGGTTCTAAATCCAGCACATCTGCATCTGGAATGATCCGACCGTTGAGGCCCAATTCCTGCGTGAACAAAGGCGCCTGCCACCCGACAAAGACTCGATCCGTAAACGTTCTGTTAACGTCTTTCAGTCTCTCTGAAACCTCGGATGCCGCCAATTTATGTAAAAACAGCGCATCATCGTTTTGCACCCGCAAACGCTGTGTGTGCAGGGCGGTTTGGTCAAACAAGGCAGGGGTTTGGCTCATCTAAAATCTCCTGTCCGTTTGGTACACGGAACCGCTGCGAAAGGAAAACCGCATCCGACATATTGCGCAAAAAATTGTGGAACTTGCCTATCCCGCCCGCTGCATTGCATGCGGTGATGATACGGATAAGGACAGCATGTTGTGCGCCACCTGCTGGCCTGACTCGCACTTTATCGCAGGCGCAGTGTGTGAGTCTTGTGGCGTCCCGCTTCATGCCGAAACCGCAGATGGTGATCTGTGCGAAACATGCCATGCCTTTCCCCCCGCATGGTCCAAGGGTCGCGCCGTTGGTCTCTATGAAGGGCCGTTGCGGCGCATGACCATGGCGCTGAAACATGGGGATCGCCAAGATATTGCCCGCCACATGGCGCGATGGATGCTGGGCGTCGGGATGCCTTTAATCACACCCGAAACCACACTTGTCCCTGTGCCGCTCCATTGGACCCGCATGCTGAAACGGCGCTTCAATCAGTCCGTTCTCATCGCAGGTGCCATCGCACAACAACACCCTTTGCGCCACGTCCCTGATGCCTTGCACCGCACCCGTGCCACCAAACCGCAAAAGAACATGACGCGGTCACAGCGGTTTGAAAACCAACGGGGGGCCATAGTCCCCAACACAAAACGCAATGATTTGATCGCGGGAAAACCTGTTTTGCTGATCGATGATGTCATGACAACAGGCGCCACCTTATCTGCCTGCACCGAAGCCTGTTTTGATGCCGGTGCCGCCTCTGTGAACGTGCTTGTCTTTGCACGCGTTGCGAAGCCTGAATAACCTCTTATATAAGGCAGCAAACCAGTTAGGATTGCCGCCATGAAAAAAGTTGAAATTTACACCACCCCGATCTGCGGCTTTTGTTCCGCAGCCAAACGATTGTTGAACGCCAAAAAGGTCACGTTCGACGAAACCAATGTGATGATCGACCCTGCCAAAAAGGCCGAGATGATCCAACGTGCCAACGGCAGCCGCACCGTACCGCAAATCTTTATCGGCGGGAAACATATTGGCGGCTGTGATGATCTTCACGCATTGGAAAGCGCGGGAAAACTTGACGCGATGTTGGCCAGCTAATGCGCATCGGGGTTATCCAACTCAACAGTGGCGATGACCCCGCTGCAAACCTGCCGCACACACAGGCTTTCATTTCAGACGCCGCGGTGCAAGGCGCGACCTTTATCGCCACGCCCGAGGTCACAAACATCGTCTCCACCAGTCGTGCCCACCAAAACGCGGTTTTATGCCGTGAAGGCGATGATAAGACCCTTAAAGCCCTACGCACCCAAGCCGCTGATCTGAACATCTGGCTGCTGATTGGGTCTTTGGCGCTCAAAACCAGCGATCCCGATGGTCGTTTTGCGAACCGTTCGTTTTTGATAACACCGCAAGGAAACATCGCGGCGCGATACGACAAAATCCACATGTTCGATGTGCAGGTGTCAGACACCGAATCCTATCGTGAAAGCGCAGGCTATCGCCCAGGCGAAACCGTTCCTGTGATCAACACACCCTTCGCGACAATCGGCATGACCATCTGCTATGACATGCGCTTTCCGCATCTTTACCGAACATTGTCGCAAAACGGCGCAGATATCCTTACAGCACCTTCCGCCTTTTCCCCTGTCACTGGGGCGGCGCACTGGCACAGTCTGCTGCGGGCCCGCGCTATCGAAAATGGTGCGTTTGTTCTGGCCCCCGCTCAAACGGGCAACCACGCGATCACCACGGGCAAACCGCGGGCCACGTATGGCCACTCTCTTGTGGTGGACCCATGGGGCACCGTCCTGCTTGATGCGGGCACAGACACAGGCGCACATGTCGTTGATTTGGACCTAACTTCGGTGCACACTGCCCGAAATCGCATTCCCGCGCTGACCCATGACAAAGCCTATAAAAAACCGTGACCGAAACACCTGACACCAACCTTGCCGTTGCCCTGTTTTCAGAGCTTATCGCTGCGGATCAAGCGATCAAAAGCACTCTGTCACGTCGCTTGCCCAAAGGTATGGAAATGTCGCATTTTTCGGTGCTGACGCATTTGGCCCATGTGGGGGAAACATCCCCAGCAAAACTCGCCCGCAGCTTTGCCCTAACCAAAGGGGCGATCACCAACACATTGAAAAAGCTTGAAGCCGTGGGCTACATCCATATTCGCCCCGATTGGGACGATGCTCGAAAGAAACAAGTGTCCATCAGCACCGCAGGCCGAGCCGCCCGCGATCAGGCGCTCAACGCTTTGGTGCCCGAATTTGAACGTATCTCAATGGCGCTGGGCGACCAGAACATCAAAACCGCCCTGCCCACGCTCAGAAAATTCCGAACAACACTGAAATCCTAAGGTTTCACACTCGCCGTGACGTAATTCACGCTTAGGTCTTTTGCCGAAATCGACCAACTCCATGTAATCGGATTAAACACAAAACCCTTGCGATCCACGGGTTTTAATCCAGCCGTTTCGATAAATGTATACAGCTCATCAGGCGTGATAAACTTGTTCCATTCATGCGTGCCTTTAGGCAGCCACCGCATCACATATTCCGCGCCGATGATCCCCATAAGAAAGCTCTTGGGGTTTCGGTTTAGCGTCGAACAAATCATAATACCACTTGGCTTCAATAGCGCCTGACAGGCGTTCAAATAGGCTTGTGGATCGGCCACATGCTCCACCACTTCCATGTTCAAAACCGCGTCAAATTGCTCACCAGCTTCGGCCAAGGCCTCGGCGGTGGTGTGCCGATAATCAATATCCAGCCCCATCTGCTCCGCATGAACCCGCGCCACAGGGATGTTGCCTGCCGCTGCATCCGCGCCAACCACGGTGGCCCCCAGTCGCGCCATAGGTTCGGACAACAAGCCACCACCACAGCCGATATCCAAAATGCGCAAACCCTTCAGGCTATCAAGCGCATCGCGATCCCGCCCAAACTCAGCCGTTAACTGATCCACGATATATTCCAACCGACAGGGGTTCAGCATGTGCAGCGGCTTGAATTTCCCGCTTTCATCCCACCATTCCGCCGCCATCGCTTCGAACTTGGCAATTTCACCCGCATCTACTGTTGTTGGTCCCGCCATTGCGCTCACTTTCTCAAACTGCCACAGTTGGGCAACCCAACTGATGTTTATATAGACCACACATGCGAAATTCCGAGAGCCAAATTGGCGCATCCCGTCCACTCTATCCAGTGATCCAGCCCTACAATTACAAAATGATCACGGTTCCAGGTGATCACGTCCTCTATGTCGAAGAATGTGGCAACCCCAATGGCATTCCCGTTGTGGTCTTGCACGGTGGCCCGGGGGGCGGGTGTTCTCCTGGAATGCGACGGTTCTTTCATCCCGATATCTACCGCGTGATTCTGTTTGATCAGCGCGGGTGCGGCCGTTCTCGTCCGCATGCCTCTATCGACAACAACACAACATGGGACCTGGTCGCAGATATTGAACTCATCCGCAAAGACCTTGGCATCAACCAATGGATCGTCTTTGGCGGCTCATGGGGTGCAACCCTTGCGCTGGTCTATGCGCAAACACACCCTTTGCGCGTCAAACATCTGGTGCTGCGCGGTGTCTTCCTGATGACAGCCTCAGAACTCAATTGGTTCTACGGCGGGGGCGCAGCGGCCTTCTTCCCTGATGAATGGGACCATTTCGCGGGCCTTTTGCCTGCGGATGAACAAGACGACATCATCGAAGCCTATGCCAGACGCCTGTTTTCAGACAATGAAGACATCCAAGTCCGCTTTGCCCGCGCATGGACAGAATGGGAAAGCGCGCTGGCCTCACTTGAACAATCTCCAAACCGTGGAACCATCCCCGCGTCCTATGCGCTCGCCTTCGCCAAGATAGAAAACCACTATTTCCGAAACGGGGGTTTCTTGCGCGAAGACGGTCAAATTCTCAAAGACATCAGCAAAATCGAAAACATTCCAGGTTCTATCGTTCAAGGTCGATACGATATGATCTGCCCACCCCACACAGCCTTTAGTTTGCATGAGCATTGGCCTGCTTCGCGCCTTATAACGATTCCGGACGCTGGCCATTCCTTATCGGAACCGGGCATCACATCGGCCTTGGTGACAATAATGGACGAACTTTCTTAGGTTTTTTCACCCCTAAAGCCCAATTTTTGCTCATTCTCCTGTATCTTCGTCCAACACGGATCAAATTCTTTTGCGTAACGCTTGCAAACTGCCCCGATACTCGTAACCTGCTCTTGTCTCCAACGAGGGACCAAAAAAAACAAACAAAAACAAATAGGGAGATGGATGTGAATTCCGTATTGGGGATTATCCTTCAACGTTTAGGTCTCGGCCTACTGACACTGCTCGTCGTATCTATACTTATCTTTGCGTCTGTGAACGCTCTTCCTGGGGATTTTGCCGAAGCAATCCTCGGCCAAGGCGCCACCCCTGAGGCCGTCGCCGCCATCCGCGAAGACCTCGGCCTCAACAAAAACCCAATTGTGCGCTACTTTGACTGGCTCGGTGGTGTTGTAACGGGTGATTTTGGAACCAGCTTTGCGCAGGCCAACATGGCCAGCTTTGCCGGGGCTGACACAGGCAAAGGCGGCATCGAATCTGTTGCCCAACAAATGGCCCCACGATTTAAGGCAACATTGTTCCTCGCGGGGACAGCCGCCGTTATCGCCATTCCATTGTCCCTGACACTCGGCATCTTGGCCGCGCTTTACCGCAACTCCGCCTATGACCGCTTCATCAACGTGACTACACTGTCGGCGATTTCCTCTCCAGAGTTTTTCCTCGCTTACATCCTGATCTTGTTCTTGGCCTTCTTGAACCAATTGCTGCCTTCCCTGTCGAATTATAGCGTGGACCTGCCCCTAAGCGAAAAATTGTACTACACGCTGCTTCCTGCGCTTACGCTAACACTGGCCGTCACCGCACAAATGATGCGGATGACACGGGCCGCTATTATCAATCTGCTGGCTTCGCCCTACATTGAAATGGCCCGCCTCAAAGGTGTTTCCCCGCTGCGCGTCATCCTTGTCCATGCTTTGCCAAACGCACTGGCGCCAATCATCAACGTGATCGCGCTGAACCTCGCGTACCTGATCACAGGGGTTGTGGTGATCGAGGTGGTGTTCGTTTACCCAGGCATTGGCCAGCTTTTCGTAGACAGTGTTAAAAACCGCGATATTCCGATTGTTCAGGCCTGCTGCCTCTTGTTCGCAGCCGTCTACATTCTACTGAACTTGACCGCCGACATTATGTCGATCCTCTCTAACCCGCGCCTCCGGCACCCGAAGTAAGGATCGCATCATCATGACTTTTGCACTTAAAATCGTGGCATACATGCTCGCCATTGGCGGCGCTGCATTTATCTTCCGCTCTTTAGGCCGCCGCTTTACAGGTAACAAAGCATACTTCCGCGATATGACGGCAGGTGTTGCCATCGGCTACGCGCTTGCAGGGTTTGCCATCGGGTGGGTTCTGATCACCTACATTGGCAACTTCAGCGGTTGGTGGGCCAAAGACCCAGCAGCAAACAAACTGTTCTTCTTCTACATTGCGATCCACGGGCTGATTATCTTTGCGGTCGCGGCCTATATCTTCCGCGCCCTTGGCCGCATGATCGGGACCGAAGGCTCCAAAAAAGCCTTCCGTCAAATGCCCGTCACAGCGGCCTTTGGCATTATGATCATCATCATCTACGCCTTTGGGTCCATCTTCGCAGGGTTCATCGCGCCCTATGGCCAAGAAGAAGTTCTTCGCTCCGCCAACCTCGCCCCGGGCGCGGACCCGGCGCACTTGCTTGGCACGGATCAAATCGGCCGCGATATCCTGTCTCGTCTGATATACGGCGGCCAAAACACCGTGGGCATCGCGTTTGCCACCACCTGTCTTGCGTTCCTTATCGGGATCACAGGCGGCTTTTTGGCGGCGATCAAAGGGGGCTGGATCGATCAAATTCTGTCCCGCACCGTGGATGCCCTGATGGCAATCCCACAGTTGATCTTTGCCCTTCTGCTGATGACCATCGCTACGGCTTGGGCGGGTAACAACGGCATCTTGGTCACGGTCTACATGATCCTTATCATCGCCGTTCTGGACAGCACCCGCGTCTTCCGTCTGTCCCGTGCTGTCGGCCTTAACATCGTCGTCATGGACTATATTGAGGCCGCAAAACTCCGCGGTGAAACCCTGTCCTACCTTGTGTTCAAAGAAATCCTGCCAAACGCCTACGCGCCCCTGCTGGCCGAATTCGGCCTGCGCTTCTGCTTTGTGTTCCTCACCATCGCATCTCTGTCCTTCCTCGGCATCGGTATCCAACCACCGCTCGCCGATTGGGGCACAATGGTTAAAGACCTGTCTACCTTCCTCAGCTACGCGGCCTTCTTGCCCGTACAGGCAACACTGCCACTTATGGCAGCGGGTGCCATCGCGCTTCTAACTGTCGGAGTGAACTTCCTTGTCGACTGGATGCTGCACAAATCATCAGGGCTGAAGGAGTAATCAGATGTCAGACCAAGAAATCCTTCTCTCTGTCAAAGACCTTAAAATCGAAGGGCGTTCCGACGAAACGTGGAACCCCATCATCAACGGCGCTTCCTTTGATCTGCGCAAAGGCGAAGTCCTTGGCATGATCGGGGAATCGGGTGCGGGCAAGTCCACGGTCGGGCTTGCGTCCATGGGTTTCACCCGCGATGGCTGCCGCATTTGCGGTGGGTCTGTCATCTTCGACGGCATCAATTTGGTGACAGCTGATGCAGCCACCAAACGCGCTTTGCTTGGCAAACGCATCGCCTATGTGGCGCAATCCGCTGCGGCCAGCTTTAATCCAGCACACCGCCTCATTGATCAACACACAGAGGCCCCGATCCAACACGGCGTTTCTTCCAAGGCCGAGTCCGAAGAAGACGCCATGGATTTATACAATCGTCTGCGCCTGCCAAATCCAGATGAAATCGGCTTTCGGTATCCGCATCAGGTTTCAGGGGGTCAGCTCCAACGGGCCATGACCGCCATGGCCATGTCTTGCCGTCCAGACCTGATCATTTTCGATGAACCAACCACAGCACTCGACGTGACCACCCAGATTGAGGTCCTCGCCTCCATCCGTGACATTGTGGAACAATTCAACACCGCCGCGATTTACATCACACACGATCTGGCTGTTGTGGCGCAAATGTCGGATCGGATCAAAGTGCTGCTGCGCGGCGACGAAGTCGAAGAATCCGACACACGCTCAATGTTGTCAGACCCACAAGAAGAATACACAAAATCGCTCTGGGCCGTGCGCAGTTTCCAACGGGACTTAAAAGCACCTGTTGCCATCAATTCGACCCCTGTTGTGTCGGTGCAAAACGTATCTGCCGCCTATGGCAAGGTGCCTGTGCTGCACGACATTTCATTTGATATCCACCCGGGCCGAACCGTGGCTGTTGTGGGTGAATCAGGGTCTGGTAAATCCACGGCTGCCCGCTGCATCACGGGTTTGTTGCCCCCCACCAAAGGCGTGATCCAATTTGACGGTGAAAACCTGCCTCTGGACTATCGCCAACGCAATCGCGATCAACTGCGCCAAGCGCAGATGATCTATCAAATGGCGGATACCGCGCTCAATCCGCGCAAAAAGATCGGCGAAATCATCGGTCGCCCCGTAGAATTTTATATGGGCCTAAAGGGTGCAGAAAAACGCCGTCGCGTCGAAGAACTTCTTGAACAGATCGAACTAGAACCTTCTCAATACATCGACCGCCTGCCATCTGAACTGTCTGGTGGACAGAAACAACGGGTCGGGATTGCGCGGTCTTTGGCGGCAGAACCGAAATTCATCATCTGTGATGAAGTCACCTCCGCCCTCGACCAATTGGTCGCCGAAGG
>CAYWIR010000056.1:0-10045 GCA_964458375.1 uncultured Neptunicoccus sp. | reverse complement strand
CATAACGATGGTTGTCCCGCGGGATTTGAGAACGGCAAGCGTGTCACACAACTGCCGCTCCCCCACCGCATCCAACAGCGCATTCGGTTCGTCCAAAAACAAATACCGTGGCGTTTGAAAAATGGACCGCGCCAATGCGACCCTTTGTTTTTGTCCCGCCGAGAGCAGATAGGGCGCCGCGCCCATGTCCGATTGATAAGCATGCGGCAACGCCGAAATCAAACCATGCACACCCGCCGTTCGGGCCGCATCAATAATCTTGTTGTCTGACGGGTTTTCCTCAAAACACGAAATATTCTCTGCCAGCGTTCCTTTTACCAAACGGGCCTGTTGCGGCAGATATCCAATCTCTTTTGCAATGGTCTCAGGCCCCAAAGTCCGCGCTTCGCTTTCATCCAAAAACACGGACCCAATGGGCGCAGGATCAATCCCACACAAAGCATGTAACAGCGTCGTTTTTCCGCTGCCTGAATCCCCCACAATGGCCAAGCATTCCCCAGGCGTCAGATCAAATGTCACACGATCCAATCGCGGCGGCGCGCCACCACCTCGCGGGTAAATCAACCCCTGCGCGCTAAGCGCCCCAGACAATGCTTCAATTTCCGTGGGCGCATGAACGGTGTGCGCCAACTGCCCGCCAAGCCCTTTGTACGCGGCAAACGTGGATCTCAGCCCTCCAAATCCATTAATGCTCGCTTCAATCGTGCCAATGGTTTTCGCCGTAATAATGGAGGCACCAATCATCCCCCCTGCCGTTAGTTCCCCTCGGACCACTAAGAAAGCGCCAAGCGTTAAGGACAAGATTTGTGCCGATGTGCGCAAAAACCCTGACACCGCAGTTTGCAGCGTTCTTGTATGTGCCGCTTGCTCTTCAAATTGATGCCGTTTGGATTGCAAACTGAAAAATCGACGCGTCAAATTTTCAAGAATGGCGCGAATGCCCGCAACCAAAACTGGATCCGTTGCGTCCTGTAACGTGCGCATTTCCGTGCCAGAAATGCGCTGCGCTTGTGATTGTGCGTCCGCCGTCAAAAATCCGCAGACCTTCCCAATCCCCCATGTCGCGCCAACAATCGCGACAATCAAAACCAAGAACATCGGATGAATGAGCATCAGTGCTAACAAAAATACGGGAATCCAAGGCATGTTCAACGCAGTAACCGCCAAGCCTCCTGTGCAGAAAACTGCCAACTCACCCACGTTTTTGATGGCGGCTTGCCGATCTTCTCCATTGGCACGCAACGCTGCGCGAGCGCCAACATTCTCGATCCATCGGGCGGTGCGGGACAAGCAAATATCACGGAAAAAATCTACACACCCGTGAATCGCAATTGCCCCCAACGCGACAAGCAACAGCAGGGCCAGCGTGTTCAAATTGCCGCTTGGCACCACACGGTCGAGCACCTGCATCATGTAAATGGGGCTGACCAAAACCGCGAGATTTGTGATCAAGCTAAACAGTACCAAAGGCACCGCCAGCCGTTTGACTTGCCCCAAAGGGTTTGCGTTTTGCACGTTGTTTTGCCTTACATGCGACCCGCAGTGTTACTGCGCGCCGCTGGTTTGATCACAAGATGAAATTGCTTTCGTCCAGCTCATCAGGGTCAATGGCTTTCAGAACCAACTTGTCGCCTGCCTGCCCACCAGCCAGTCCGCTCAGATCGATTTCCGTGGCCCAACCTTGATCCGTCATCAGGTCGGCCAGATCGGAAAACTCCAAACCATAGGAAGATAAATCAACCACATCGCTGTCGGCCTCAAAGTCATGGATCATGTCTCGGCCACTGCCAGCGGACACGATAAAGGTGTCAGAGCTGCCATCAGCGGACCATTCCCCACCCCAGAGATGATCGTTGCCAGCACCCCCTTCGATGGTATCGGCACCGCTGCCCCCAATCAGTTTATCATTGCCAGCCCCACCATAAATTTCATCAGCACCGCCGCGGCCAAACATCTGATCATTCCCGTCGCCACCAAACGCCGTGTCGTCATCGCCATAACCGACGACACTGTCGTTTCCGTCACCACCAAACGCCGTGTTGTCCCCTGCGCCCGTGTAAATCCTGTCATTGCCAGCACCGCCTTCCAGCAGATCGTTCCCTTTGCCGCCAAAGATGCGATCATCGCCTTCACCACCATACACAGTGTCATCGCCACTGCCCGCCTTCAGCGTGTCACTCCCCCCATCGCCTGACAGTGTGTCATCCCCTGCACCGCCATACAGGCGATCGGATTCATCGCCGCCTGACATATCGTCATTGCCACTGCCGCCATTTAGAAAGTCCTGCCCAGCGCCGCCCGACAGTACGTCATCACCGCGTCCGCCATAGAGTTTGTCCGCACCTTCACCGCCAGACATAACATCGTCGCCATCTTTGCCGTGTAGGATATCATCACCAGCACCCCCCGACAGTTCATCATTACCGTCCCCACCATAGAGCTTGTCCGCACCTTCGCCGCCAAACATTCGGTCATCCCCGTCACCACCAAAGATGCGATCATTACCGTGATCACCCGACAAAACATCGGTGTCAGCACCCCCTTTGATCAGGTCGTCACCGCCGCCACCAAAGATCGTGTCATCCCCTGATCCACCGCGCAGGATGTCGTCGCCTCCTGTGGGATCGACCAACTCTGTGTTTCGGATCAACAGGCTCGCCTCTGTGTCCACTTCAGCAAAGGCATCGGCGGATCGCGGGTCCACCGCGCCGTCATTGCGACCAGTGCTTTGCGATGCTGCCATATACTTGGCATATGCGGTTCCAGCATCCCAATCCATCTCAACGCCATAGATTGCACCCTGCGCACCCGTGGACCCATCAAAATCATGGTCCCCTCGGTTCATCCCGTAATACAGGTTCCCATCCCCATCCAAGAACACCGCGCCATAGGCCCCTTTGGCCATGCCTGTTTCCATCTCACCTTCAAACAGCGTTCCTGAAATGGGCAAAGACGTCACTGTTGGTTCGCCACCCGCTTCTACTTCGCTTAGATCAATGCGATGCACGGCACCTTCGCCACCATTACTGCTTGGCGCTTCAACAGCGTAAAACGCATTGTCCGATGCGCTATAGGCAATGTCATAGATTTTGCCGTTAAAGAAATCATTGGGCAGATCAAAAGATTGCACCACGGGATCGCCATTAGCATCCAGGTTGTCCACATCCACTTTGGTGACGCGGTTCAACCCGTTCTGAAACGTCCACAGATTGCCACTGTCATCGAAATCACCAACAAAATCCCCATAAGGCGCTTCCCCGATGCGATAGGCATTGCCTTCTGCATCCATCATCACGATGTCCGGCACTGTCACCTCGTTGCCCAGCGCATCAACACCCGCTTTCTTGGCAATGCCATAGATCAAATCGTCTTCAACGTTGAACCCAATCGCATTTAGCCCCAATCCCGTGGGGTCCCCTGCATCTTGGTAGGCGTTGGTGCTTGGATCAAACACCTTCAACTGCCCATCAATCACCTGATACAACTTCGCTTGCCCAGGTGCGAAGGCAGACACCGTCACATCCTCGCCACCAATGGTCACATCGCTTTCGTAAAACGAAATCGGCCCATCCGAATTGATCATAGGCCCCGTATCGGTGGCTGCCACTTCACGGAAGGTCAACTCTCCTTCACCGCCCACGCCAGGGACCTCAATCTCAAATTTTTCGTAAACGCCAGATGTGACCTCAACCTCGCCTACAACTTCGCCATTCCACATCACTTCGACCTTGGCGCAACTGGCACCACCCGCCAGGTTTGCCGCCACTTCGAACGACAGGGAATAAGACGTCCCCGCATCCGTTTGCAGAGTTTGCGTCATTTGCGATTGGCCGTTGTCCTCTGACACCTGCCACCCAGAATCTGCGGCTGCATACTGCGCGAAACTCGCCGCGCCACCTGAATCAGACAACATATTCCCGCCGACAAAATCCCCATAAACGATATCGTTGCCAGCGCCTGCATTGACGATATCTGCACCCTGCCCGCCAACGCCAAAATCATCGCCCGCTTCTAGGTTTACGATATCACGCCCATCGCCACCAAAGGCGCTGTCGTCTCCCGTTCCCGCGTTCACGATATCATTGCCTGCCCCTGCAAACAGTTGGTCATCGCCACCGTTGCCAAGCAAAACATCCGCACCCTCGCCCGTGACAATCACATCGTCATATTCACGCGAAATCGGCGCACCGTCTGACATATTGTCCGCGTTGAAAACCCAAACCCCGTCCACAAGGCTCCACTCGTTTCCGACCATATCCCCCGCAGCCAAATCATTGCCGCTGCCCGTTTCAATTATGTCATTCCCTGCGTTGCCATTCACAAAGTCAGCAGCCTCATCCCCATAAACCGTGTTGCCCTGCTCATCGACATAGCCACCCTCAATCAGATCATCCCCTTCTGTGCCGACAACATGTTCAGATGTATCAACCGCCGTTTGTTGGGTGTTTTGTGTATTTTCAGCCATGAAACCCTCGCTCTAAAATTCTTGTAAGCGCATCTAGGCTGCCAAAGGCTAACAGGGTCTTATCTGGATCGGGCAATAATCCATTCGATTTGAATCAACTCCATAAGAATCCCTTGTAAATAGGCTGCTGCTCTAGTCTACTTCTGGCAACCAAAGGGGCCTAACATGCTGACCAAAGACCGCCTAAACGACGCCGAAGCGCACTTGCGCGCGCTCGACCAACGCCACAACCTGCACCCATGGACGCATTTTGACAGCATGGAACGCGAAGGAGCGATGGTCGTCGCTTCTGGCAAAGGCTGCCACCTGACGGATGCGAACGGCAAAACCTACCTTGATGCGGTCGGTGGCATGTGGTGCACCAACATCGGCTTGGGCCGTGACGAAATGGCCGACGCCATCGCGGATCAGGTGCGTGAACTCGCTTATTCTTCGACCTTCGTGGATATGACAAACGGCCCTACGGCGCTTCTGTCTGCAAAAATCGCCAGCCTCACGCCAGGGGATTTGAACCACATGCAATTCACGACAGGCGGGTCCACAGCCGTAGATACCGCCTATCGCCTCGTGGGCTTCTACAACCACTGCCTTGGCCGCCCCGAAAAAAGCCACGTCATCGCGCGGGATCAGGCCTATCATGGGTCCACATTCCTCACCATGTCCATCGGCAACAAAGCATCGGACAAAGTTGAAGAGTTTCAATACCTCCACGAAGGTATCCACCACCTATCCGCACCACATTACTACCGTGCCGAAGATGGACTAACCGAAGATCAATTCACCGACCAATTGATCGCAGAGTTCGAAGCAAAAATTGCCGAAGTCGGCGCTGACAAGGTCGGCGCATTCTTCGCGGAACCGATCCAAGCCTCAGGCGGCGTCTTGGTTCCCCCCAAAGACTACCTAAAGCGCATGTGGGACGTGTGCAAAAAACACGACATCCTTTTCGTGGCAGACGAAGTCGTCACCGCCTTTGGACGCTTAGGTCATTTCTTCGCGACAGAAGCCGAATTCGGCGTGACCCCCGACATCATCACTTCTGCCAAAGGTCTGTCGTCAGGCTACCTTCCAATGGGCGCGATGATCTATTCCGACCGCATCCATGATGTTATCTCCAAAGGCGATGAAAACCGCTGGTTTACCAGCGGCTTCACCTATTCAGGCCACCCAGTGTGCTGCGCCGCCGCCTTGAAAAACATCGAAATTATGGAGCGCGAAAACCTACTGCAAAACGCGGCAGAGGTCGGATCCTATTTCGAAGAGCAGCTGAACACGCTCAACGACCTTGAAATCGTTGGAAACGTGCGCGGCAAAAAGCTGATGATGTGCGTTGAAAACGTCAAAAACAAAGCTACCAAAGAACTGCTGCCCGATGAAATCAATATCGGCAAACGTATCTCAAACGCGGCCGAAGAAATGGGCCTGTTGGTGCGCCCCATCGGCCATCTAAACGTGATGTCTCCGCCCCTTACGCTCACACGCGAAGACGTGGACTTTCTCGTCAAAACACTCCGCGCCGCAATTGAACAAGTCACCGCAGAACTAAAGTCCGAAGGGCATCTTTAACTTTCCACTTGCCCTGCATCTATTTTAACCGTTCCATAGCCGACGGGGAGACGTTCGAATGCTCGACGAAAAAACTGAAATTCCAGCAGATTGGGACCGTTCTGGCCTGCCAGGTTGGACGTATTTTTCCGACGAACTCTTCACCCTTGAACGCGACCTTTTGTTTCGCACCCACTGGCAACTTGTCTGCCATATTTCAGAGGTCGCAGAGGCAGGCCAATACGTCACCCTCGACATAGCCGATGAACGCGCCCTTGTGATCCGTGGCCACGACGATGAAATCCGCGCCTTTCACAACCTTTGCCGCCACCGCGGGTCGCGTGTGGTCGGTGACGATCGCGGCGTCTGCAACAAGGCTCTGATTTGTCCCTATCATGGCTGGGCCTACAACCTTGATGGAACGTTGCGCGGCGTTGCCGACAAAAACACCTTCCCTCCCATGGACCCCGACAAATGGGGCCTAAAACCGCTGGAAATGGAAATTTGGATGGGCTTTGTCTTTGTCCGCTTCCTGCCCGGCCCACAGCCGTCAGTGGCCAAGGTCATGGGCCGCTTTGACGCCGAAATTCGCCCCTACCGCACTGACGAAATGATCTGCCGCGAACCAACCGGCATCTTCGAAGAAGCAGACGTAAATTGGAAATCCGTGCGTGATGTCGACAACGAAGGCTATCACGTGCGTCAGGCGCATCCAGGCCTGCACGACCTCTACGGCCAAGACTACTACGACGAACCCTACATCAACGGCACGTCCCGCTCTTACGGTCCATTTAACGAAGGTCCGTCCAAACTATGGTCCGTGCGAAACTACCGCAAATTCCTGCCCAAAGTGGACGGCCTGCCAGACAGCCACCAAAACGCTTGGGTCTATTTTGGCATGTTCCCAAACACGGTCATCGGCATGTATCCTGACGGCGTGTTTTTCTATCAAGAAATCCCCATCTCAGCGACCAAAACGCAGCAACGCGGCGGCATCGTCGGGCACGTCGACGACAGCCGCGAAATGAAGGCCGCACGCTACCTGTCTGGCCGCATCGACAACGACACTGTGAAAGAAGACCAGATGCTGACAATCTGGTCCTGCGAGGCGACAAAATCCTCCGCCTATGATGGTATCCTGTTGTCAGATCGCGAATACGGATTAAAAACCTACCACGACCACCTGCGCGTCATTATGCCCGTGCTCAACGACACCAAAGAACCCTCCGAAGGCACAATGGCCAAACGCAACGCAGACCTGAAAGCTGATCCATGAACGCATTTGCGAAATGGCGCCGATCAGACACGGCACAGGGCCTCGCCCTTGTCAGTCCCACGTTCATCTACGCGCTCCTTTTGCTCGCCGCCCCTATCGCGCTTGTCGTCGCGCTGTCCTTTTGGACGCAAGACTACCTCACCCTGATCCGCACCCCCACGCTCGACAACTACCGTGAAGCATGGGGCGAGCTGATTTACCAAACCCTGATGTTGCGCTCACTCAAGCTATCAATGCTTGTTACCTTCTTCACGGTGATCCTCGCCTTCCCTGTCGCCTATTACGTCAGCTTCTACGTGTCTCCAAAGCGCAAACCGTTCTGGATATTTATGATCACCATCCCGTTCTGGACCAGCTACTTGATGCGCATTTTCCTATGGAAAGTAATCCTCGGCTATAACGGCGTGGTCAACGGGTCCCTCATGGGTCTCGGCATCATCGAAAGCCCGATCCGCGAAATCGCCTATTCCCAAAACGCAGTCGTCATCACACTTGCCCACGCATGGGTTCCTTTCGCGATCCTCACCATCTTTGTTGCGCTCGAAAAAATCGACCGCTCCCTTCTCGAAGCCGCCGAAGACCTCGGTGATGGCCCCTTCCGCCGCTTCATCCGCATCACGCTGCCCCTCGCCATGCCGGGCGTCGTGGCGGCCACTGTCATCGTGTTCATCCCCACCATTGGCGATTACGTGACGCCCAGATTGGTCGGCGGCCCCAACGGCCTGATGATCTCTAATATGATCGAGCTGCAATTCAAAAAGGCCAACAACGCCCCCCTCGGCGCGGCGCTTGCCCTCTCGGCAATGTTCCTCGTCACCCTGATCTCTCTGATCTTCGTCTGGCTGAACCGCAAATATCTGACGGGGAATGGCCGATGAAATCATCCCCATGGCTCAAAACCTACATCGTGGTCTTCATGGTGTTCCTCTACGCCCCAGCCGTATTGCTGCCGGTCTTTGCCTTCAACGACTCCTCTATCGTGGCTTTCCCCCTCAAAGGCTTCACCACCGATTGGTTCACCGTCTTGTGGGAGACTGAGGCCCTGCACACCTCCGCAAAAAACAGCCTGATGATCGCGGTCATATCTGCCGTGCTCGCCACCTTCTTTGGCACGCTCGCCGCCCGCGCCTCCGCCCGCTACAACTTCAAAGGCAAGAAACCGATCATGGGCTTCATCATGATCCCCATGGTCCTGCCCGAAATCATCGTCGGCGTGTCCCTGTTGGTGGTGATCCTGCAACTCGGCCTCGAACTGGCGCTTTGGACCATCATCCTTGGCCACACGCTCATCTGCATCCCCTTCTGTGTTGCGATCCTCAACTCTGCGTTCCTCGCACTCGACAACTCACTGGAAGAAGCCTCCTTCGACCTCGGCCAAACCAAACTCAACACTTTCTGGCTGGTCACGCTCCCCCTTGTAATGCCAGGCATTGTCTCCTCCCTCCTCATCTCCTTCACCATCTCGCTGGACGAGTTCATCATCGCCTTCTTCCTTGCAGGCACCGAACCCACACTTCCCGTCTACATCTGGGGCCAACTGCGCTTCCCGCAAAAACTCCCCAGCTTAATGGCCCTTGGCACCATCCTCTTGGTCCTCTCCATCGTCCTACTCATCATCGCGGATTACTTCCGCCGTCGCAGCGCGCAGAAAACAGGCGCTGACACGTCAGGAGGCTTCATTTGACCGACCCCATTATCCAGCTTTCAGGCATCGACAAATTCTACGGCGATTTCCAAGCGCTCTATGACGTCAGCGCCGACATCCAAACAGGGGAGTTTTTCTCACTGCTCGGCCCGTCAGGCTGTGGCAAAACCACCCTCCTGCGCACCATCGCAGGGTTTGAACAGATCAACGCGGGCACCATGATGATTGCAGGCCAATCCATGGAAGGCGTCCCCGCCAACAAACGCCCCACCAACATGGTGTTCCAATCCTACGCCATCTTCCCCCACATGACCGTGGCCGAAAACGTCGCCTACGGATTGAAAGCACGCAAAACACCCAAGGCCGAAATCGGCCCTCTCGTGTCTGAAACCCTCAAAATGGTCGGGCTAGAAGGCTACGGCGACCGCGCCTCCCACGCCCTCTCAGGTGGTCAACGCCAGCGCGTCGCCCTCGCCCGCGCACTCGTCCTCAAACCCAAAGTCCTCCTCCTCGACGAACCCCTCTCCGCGCTCGACAAAAAGATGCGCGAACAAATGCAATCCGAACTGCGCCACCTACAACGGGCCGTTGGCATCACCTTCATCCTCGTCACCCACGACCAAGAAGAAGCCCTCACCATGTCCGACCGCATCGCCGTCATGTTCGACGGTCGCATCGCACAACTGGCCTCTCCACAAGAACTCTACCGCCGCCCCATAACCCGCCAAGTCGCCGACTTCATCGGCGTGATGAACTTCCTCGACGTGTCGATCAAATCCGAATCCGACGCAGGCTATCAGGTGGAAATCGCAGGCCTAGGCCCCGCAACCATCCCCCACGACCAAGCCCCCGCAGGCACAAGCTCCGACACCAAAGCAGGCATCCGCCCCGAAATGCTCACCCTGCTTTACGACGACCAAAAAGCCGCCGAATTCGAAGTCCCCGCAGTCGTCGCAGACGCCTATTACGTGGGCGACATGACCTACTACGAAGTCTCAATCGCAGGGGTAGAAGACCCCGTAGAGATTTCCATGCGCAACACTGCGGGTCGAGCCGTCCTAGAACGCGGCGCAAAGACCCGCGTTGGCTGGGGCAATGAAAGTGTGCTGTTGTT
>CAYWIR010000055.1:0-10224 GCA_964458375.1 uncultured Neptunicoccus sp. | reverse complement strand
TAGACTGTCAACAAATCCGCTACGGAACAAAGGACAGACCCATGCTCAACGAACTTTTCGGCCTTTCTGGTAAAACGGCGCTCATTACTGGCGGCGGCTCTGGCATTGGCGCCATGATGGCACACGGCTTCGCCCACGCAGGCGCACGCGTCATCATCTGCTCACGCAAACTGCACCAAGTCGAAGACACCGCCGCCCAAATCAACGGCACCAACCCCTCTGGCAGCGTCGAAGCGTTTTCAGGCGACGTGTCTTCTGAAGAGGGCATCGACGCCATCGTGGCAGAGGTAAACGCCCGCACCGACACGCTGAACATCCTTGTGAACAACGCAGGCATCAGCTGGGGCGCACCGCTTGGCCAATTCCCGCATTCCGCTTGGGAAAAAGTGATGAACGTAAACGTGGCGGCACTCGCCCACCTGACACAGCAACTCCTGCCGATCTTGATCAAAACCGCCACCGATGACGATCCCGCCCGTGTGCTTAACCTCGGCTCTGTGATGGGCAAACACCCGCTCGCCGATGGCGCATACAGCTATTCCGCGTCCAAGGCAGCGGTCCACCACCTCACAGCAATCCTTGGCAAAGAACTCGCAGGGCACCGCGTCACTGTGAACGCGCTGGCCCCCGGACCTTTCCAATCAAAAATGACAGCCTTTGCCACCGCCAAAGAAGAACAAGCCAAAGCCGTTGGCGGCGATGTCCCACTTGGCCGCATCGGCAAACCATCCGATATCCAAGGCGCGTCCCTATTCTTGTGCTCTCCTGCTGGCGCCTACGTCACGGGTGCAATCCTGCCACTGGATGGTGGCATCCACGTCATCACAGGCGGCAACCTCTTTGGCGCGGCCATGTAACCCTGTGACGCTCGACATTAAAATCGTTCAAGGCGCCACCGAAATGGCGTCTTGCTTTGCCCTCCGACGCGCCGTGTTCATCGACGAACAAGCCGTGCCCGAAGCAGATGAAGTAGATGGCGAAGACGAAACCTGCACCCACATCCTTGCAACGCTAAACGGCACACCCATCGGCACGGCACGGTTTCAATTGAAAAACGGGTCGGTGAAAATCCAACGGGTCTGCATATCAGGCGAACACCGCGGCAAAAACTTCGGCGCGGACCTCATCCGCTTTATCGTGAATCACGTCGAAACAACGGGCAGCGCCAAACGCCTCTTCCTTGGGTCGCAAACCCATGCAGTACCATTCTACGAAAAGCTGGGCTTCACCCAATACGGCCCCGAATACCTAGACGCAGGTATTCCCCATTATGACATGGAACGGCACATCGGTACGGGTCACCCGTAAAACGCCAACATCAAAGCCAGCAAAACAAAGCCAGCGACCAAACCCATCACAAATGCAGCAGCAAATAAAACCGTCATATTGATCCCCAAAATCCTTACAAGTGTTAAGCGACAGCATTTAGATCGCGTTCCCTGCCCCCTAACTGTGAACGAGGCGACGATGTTACAAGCCTATGAAACAAATCTGTCGACGCTTCCCAACGAAACGTGACGGGAACCTGCCCTAAAGAGGGCTATTTTTTATTAAGGGACGAACGGAAAAAAGAGCGGTTTTGCCTAGAATTGAATCAGCACGGCATCACTCCAGCGCCACCAAAAACCCGTCGCCCGTTCCATGTTTGCTATCCCGTGGCACAATCACGACTTTGGTCACACCCGCAGGCACCGCCACACCGCTCAAAGACCGCGTGAACGGTTGCTCGTTCACATGGGGATGATGCAGCACACGATACCCCAGCTCGGTCCCGTCTTCCAAATACACACCCCAACCATCGGCATAGTGATCCCACCCCTCATCTGGGTGCGCAATCGTTACCGAAAACGTCCACGTTCCACCTGATTGCCGCGCATCTACCTGCGTCACCACAGCAGAATCAGCCAAAGCCGCCCCTGCCAAAACCACTCCAACCGTTGCCAAAACAGCTAATTTCATCGCAAATCACTCCTTTTGAAGGGCAAGTTAACAATAAATCATGCCAAAGGCATTTCACTTGTCCGTAATCCGCGCTAAGTGCCCTTCGTCCCCAACAGGGGATTGTCCAATCACGCATGCTGTGCGGTTTCGCGCAGTGTCATTTAATCTAGGAGACTTAACATGGGCTACCGTGTTGTCGTCGTAGGCGCCACAGGAAACGTGGGCCGCGAAATGCTGAACATTCTGGCAGAACGCCAGTTCCCCGTAGACGAAATTGCCGCGCTTGCCTCTCGCAAGAGCAAGGGCACGGAATGCAGCTTTGGCGAGACGACACTGAAGACGGAAGACTTGGACACTTTCGACTTCACAGGTTGGGACATGGCACTCTTCGCTGTCGGCTCCGAAGCGACAAAGCAATACGCACCAATCGCCGCCAAAGCAGGCTGTGTGGTCATCGATAACTCTTCACTTTATCGTTATGATCCCGACGTGCCGCTGATCGTGCCCGAATGTAACCCAGACGCGATCGAGGATTACGCGAAGAAGAACATCATCGCGAACCCGAACTGTTCAACGGCCCAAATGGTTGTCGCCCTTAAACCGCTGCACGACCGCGCCCGCATCAAACGTGTTGTTGTCTCAACGTATCAATCCGTGTCTGGCTCAGGCAAAGGCGGCATGGACGAGCTGTGGCTTCAAACCAAAGGCACGTTTGTACCGGGTCAAGAGGTCGAACCGACCATCTATCCAAAGGATATCGCCTTCAACGTAATCCCGCACATCGACGTGTTCATGGATTCAGGCGAAACCAAAGAAGAGTGGAAAATGGTCGCCGAGACGAAAAAGATCGTCGACAAAGACATTAAAGTCACCGCAACCTGTGTTCGTGTGCCTGTGATGGTCGGCCACTCCGAAGCGATCAACATCGAATTCGAAGACTTCCTCGACGAAGACGAAGCCCGCGATATCCTGCGCGAAGCACCGGGCATCATGGTTGTGGATAAACGCGAAGACGGCGGCTACATGACCCCCAAAGAATGCGTCGGCGACTTCGCCACATACATTTCGCGGATCCGTCAGGACAGCACAATCGACAACGGCATCAACCTGTGGTGCGTGTCCGATAACCTGCGCAAAGGCGCGGCCCTGAACGCCGTGCAAATCGCAGAACTGTTGGGACGTCGCGTGCTGAAAAAAGGGTAAACACACCCTTTCATCACCAGATAAAACAAGAAGGCGGGTCACAAATGGCCCGCCTTCTTTGCATTCAAAACAATTGAAAACACAATTTCTTCTGTTAACCTTTTGCCCAGTTCAGCGAAAAGCCTGAACAAAACTAATTTTGAAGAATACATAAGGGGTAATTGAATGACCATTTTCACACGATCCGCCGCCTTGCTCGCGGCCCTCACACTCACCACATCACCACTTCTCGCCGAAGGCCACAGCGGCGGCGGCCTGCTTCTAGAGGTGCCAAAGAACATCTGCGCCAAAACACAACATTTGCTGAAACACTGGGCAGCCGACGAAACGCAATACACCGCCTATGTGACCACAATCACATCCGAACAGGCCGCCGCAGATTGCTTTGACATCGACCGCAGCTCAAAACTCTACGCGGCATCCCACGCCAAGGTGAAAGCCGTCGCCACAACCAAGGCATTGGCGAAATGCACCCAAGACAATCGTCGCGATGCATGGTGTGTTGTGATCGGAACCGTCGGCGCCAAATAAACCGCTCCGCAAGGCTGTCTAAAATTCCCAAGAGCGCAGCAAAAGCGTTTCGACTTTATGTTGAAACGCAATTCCCTGCCTGGGGCCAAAGCCACAACGGGATTTGCGGTACGCGATGAGTCAAACAAAAATCGAAACGCTATATCGTGCGTTTCTGAAATATTGCGTGAGTTGAGTTTCTCAGCCTACTGCTTACCTTGACGGCATACCAACGGATCGGATTTAAACATGCGCACCCTTATGATGGGCCTCCTCCTCACCACTGCTTTGCCAGCGTTTGCAGACACCTTCGAACTCGACACAGATGTAACCGCCGCACTCATCACAGGCGAAGGTGCCATTGTCACCTATTCATCCGAGGTCGCCCTGACCCCTGGCCGTCACACGCTCATCGCCTTTGTCCCTAGCGTCAATTATTCCGTCGACGTGATCGCAACACGCATTGGTGACCCAAATTCTGTACGCATCATTTCTCAATCCACCACAACGGATTATGCGCGCCCCATGCGCCACACTCCCTCCCCCGCAGAGCAGGCGGCACAGGACGCTCTGAACACCGCGCTAACCGCGCAACGCGCCTTTGAACAAACCTACGAAGCCAAGCAAGCGGACCTAAACGCCGCCACAACCCAACTCAAACTTCTGCAAGTCACCGCAGAAACGGGCTTTGGCACACCCGACAACGGTTTTACGGCTGAACAATTGATCGGTGTCGCAGCCGCACTTGCCGACACAACCAAATCCGCAACCATTGCTCTTGCCACCGCCAAAACCGAATTGGCAGCCATGGCCACACAACGCACTGACCTTGCTAAGGATGTGGATCACGCCCGCAACAATCTTGCCGCGGTAACACCGCAAGATCACGTCGATCTGGCGCAAATCAACACGCAGATAGAGGTTACATCAGCCCAAACCGTCACCGTTGAGCTCGACAATCTTGAAGCGGCCCAATGGGCACCAACCTACACCGCCGAACTGACCCAAGACGGGGACAAAGGCACACTTAAACTACATCGCAAGGCATGGGTTTCCCTCGGCAACGAAGGAGAAAAGCCCCTCGATGGATGGGACGCCGTGGATATCACACTGTCCACTGCAAACCTAAAGGACGAAACGGATACCTTCATTCCGCGTCCAGACATCCAAGCCCTGATCGACGCCAACCGCTTGCGCAAATCGAAATCCGTCAGCGGCGTCACGCTGCGCTCACAAGATGGGGCTGTGGAAGAACCAGTGGTTGGGGTAATGGAATTCGTAGAAGAACACTCATACGGTACCTCCTTCGCAGGCCAAACCCTCCTCTTCACCATCGGTGGTAAATCCAACATCGACTGGACCACAGACGTCGCGGCTTTCAACATCGACACGCTGTCCTTCGATCTCGATCTTTACGCCATGGCAAACGCGGCAAGGGACGACACCGCGTTCCTCTACACTGACCTCAAAAACGATACGGGCGGCGTGATCCTTGCTGGCCCCGTACAACTCCACCGTGACGGGACTTTGATTGGTGAAACCAGCTTGCCGCAACTCGTCCCCAATCAGGATGAACCCATCGGCCTCGGCCCGCTATACGGCATCCAGATCAAACGGGACACGCTGTCCGTCGAAGAAGGCGACAGCGGCTTCATCACCTCCAAATCTGAAATCAACCGTGAGTACAGCACCACACTGACCTCCTCGCTCAACTACGACATGCCGACCAAACTGCTCGACGTGATCCCAACATCAGAAAACGAAGACCTCGTGATCCGCATGAACGCCAGCCCCCGCCCATCCGAAGAAAACCGCGACGGCAAACGCGGCGTACTTGTCTGGGATTTAAACTTGGGGGCAGGGGACAGCGAAACCGTTACATTTGGCTACCAAATGAAATGGCCAAGCGGTCAAATCCCCATTTCAAAATAGACCCAAAGAAAAGACCAAGCCTTTTCTTCATCTTAAAATTCAATAAATTCAAACGCTTAAGAAATTTTTTAAGAATTTCTTAAGCGAATCGGTTGAACTAAAACACCCAGTTCCCACCTGCTTAATACACGGCGGCCAAAAGTACTCGTGGGCCGCTTTTAATGAGTATAAAGGGAAACAAAATGAAACATATCGTTCTATCAACTGCCGCTGCGGCAACGGTTCTGTTCGCTGCGACAACATCCTTCGCCGACGGACATGGTGGTCTCGAAGTTGTTGTTCCAAGAAATCTTTGCCCAGAAACAAAATCATTTGTTGCAAGCTGGGCAGCTGGCAAACAACCATTCACAGCAATCGCTGTTCCATCCGCCAAAGAAGCACGCGAATGTGGCGAGCCTGGTGACCCAGTTGTGGCCGGTATTGCGCAATCAGAAAACATCTCTCAGGCACGCCTTGCCGCACTTGACGTGTGTAACCAGCACCGCGGTGAACATGGCAAATGTGTAGTGATCGGCACAGTACGCCCTAAATCCTAATCGGTTGGGTAGGGGACCCTCTCTGACGGCACCGCGCCTAATGAAACGGAGAGGGTCAATGGCAGTTCCCAGAAATGGGAACTGCCATTGCCGTTTTAAGACACCGACAAAAACGCCGGTGCAACATGCCAGCGCCCATCATAGGGCATGGCCTTAAACGTTCAGAAACGCCTCGTTATTGGGATCATACTGCTTCATCGCACCAGACCGAATATCAATCGACACACCATGAATCGCCAGATCTTCGCTTTCCACACGGTCCCGCACAAACGGAAACGTCATTAAGTTTTCCAGCGACACCAGCACAGATTGCTGTTCCAGAACCTTCAGCTGTTCTTCCTCGTCGTCGGTCGCCGCAATCGCACGATCATATCCCGGCCGCAAAATATCCATCCATCGCCCAACAAAGCTGGTGTCTTCTTCCAACTCGGGTGCTTTTCCTGAACACATGGCATGGCACCCCGCCACGCCGCCACATTGGCTGTGCCCCATAACAATCAGGTTAACCACACGCAAGGAATTGACCGCATATTCAATCGCAGCCGATGTCCCGTGGTAATCTTTGTCTGGCGCATAGGGTGGCACCAAGTTCGCGATATTACGGTGGATGAAAAATTCCCCCGTATCCGCCCCAAACAAGGATGTCGCATGCACGCGGCTGTCGCAGCACGAAATAATCATCGCACGCGGATGCTGACCTTCATCAGCCAGTTTCGTGTACCACGCCTTATTCTCCGAATAAGTCGTAGCGCGCCAACCTTGATAACGTTTCACAATCGAGGCGGGCAGTGGTTTGGCAAATTTCATTCTAAACGCTCCCTAAGGTTGCACCTTTTCCTAAACTTATCGCCAAATTACAACCTCTACAATTTGCCTTGGTAAGAAACCAGAAACTTCCATGAAACTACTTTGGCCGTGGGTGAATCTATAAAATGGGAAAAACATGGAACACATATCCAAAAGCCAACCAAACGTGCGAATCTTGAACATCAGTGAACCGTCCAGTGTTCAAATAAACACGATCATCAATCTACAATCGTCTCTGGGGGTGGAATCCAGCCGCGATATCGTGGAACGCGCCGCGTTAGAAGTATCGGATCGGCTTGCCCGTCTGGACATATCTTTGCGCGAAGGGGATTTGCAAACAACCTCGAAAATCGCCTCCAGCCTTGTCTCTATCAGCCAACAAATCGGCCTAGAAAAATTCGCAGGCGTTGCCAAAGACCTCGTCGATGCCGTTGGAAACAACGATTACGTCGCCATCGCCGCCATCAGCAATCGGCTAAAACGTCAGGGCGAAACCGCCCTCTATGATGCGATCAACTTTCAGGATGATCCGATCTATTCTTGACCAGATCGCCCCTAAATCGCGGCCCCGTCGCCATAAAACTCTGCGGCGGGTTCGATCCGACCAACGGTCAACCCCGCAAAGTTATGCTGCGTGGGGCGTAACCGTTTCAGAACGCTTGGGTGGTTGGCATCCGCCACACCCAAACGCACCAGAAGCGCCGCCATAGCACATTCGGCCGCTCGCGTTGCCCCGTCTTCAATCTTCAACGCCACACCAAGCCCCCGCTCAGGCAGAATCGCAATAAACACGCCCTCGGCCCCTGTTTTGACAACAGTTGGCCCCTCAATCGCGCCCATCAACTCTGTGCAGGCCCGTCCTTCGCCGGCCACCAAGTCAGGATGCGCCTTCATCGCGGCCACCAAATCCCGCGCCGCACCTTGCCGCACCGCGCCCAGCGCCGATGGGTCCGCCATCCGCGCCATTGCCGTGGCCACCCCGCGCAACGAACAGGCAAAATTCGGCGCAGAGCACCCATCAATCCCATATCCCGCCGTGGTCTCTCCGCTCATCTCTTCGAACGCGGCCAACACCGCCTGTTGCACAGGATGATCTGGCTCCACATACTCAGACCCACCCCCCAGATGTTTGTTCAACGTCAAAAACCCAGAATGCTTGCCCGAACAATTATTGTGCCTCTTGTCGTATGCTTTCCCCGCACACACCAACTCATTCCGCTCTGTCAAACCTCTTGGTTCTTGCGGCCCACACCGCAGATCGCTTTCGCCCAGACCCAATTGCTCAAGCCAGGCATCCACACGATCCGTATGAATATGCGCCCCTTCATGGCTCGCACAGGACAGCGCCAATTGCTCCACCCCCAGCCCAAACCGCGCCGCAGCACCGCTCTCGATCAAAGGTAAGGCTTGCAACATTTTTGAAGACGACCGTGGCAGGGTCACCGCTGAACTGTCCCCCCATTCGGCAATCACATCCCCGCGTGAATCGCAAATAACGGCACGGCCCCGATGCACACACTCCAAAAAAGGCCCGCGCCACACTTCTGCCACATTTACCCAAGAACCCATGAATTTGCTCCATTTTCCGCCGAAAATAGCGGAGTCTGCCCCCGCCCACTGGCAAACTACCTGACATTTTCGTAAGAATAACGCCACAAGAATACCACATTGTGTCCGTATTAAAGGGGTGATCGCAAAAATGCGACTAAAGGCAAAAACCATTTCAGTGACGAGGCTGAGAGAAAACATGATACGTTCAATGGCATACACCTGTGGCTTTATGGCTATGTGCTTGGCAGCCGCCAGCGTGGCATACGCACAGGAATCCACAAACCGCGTTGATGCGAAAACCGACTGGTCCGTTTTCGTAGAAGACCAACCCACCAAAGAATGCTGGGTCGTGTCCAAACCAACGAAGGTTGTGAACACACGCGGCGGCCAAGTGGTATCCGCACGCCGCTCCGACATTCTGCTTTGGGTCACTTACCAGCCGTCCAGCGGCATCAGCGGCCAAGTCTCCTTTACAGGCGGCTATCCGTTTGACCCAGACAAACCTGTCCAGCTCGACATCGGCGGATCAAAATTCGACCTTTTCGTTGACGGCGAATATGCATGGCCAGCCACCGCAACAGACGACGCGAAAATTCGCGAAGCCTTGAAGCGCGGGTCAGCCGCCATCGTGTCCGCACAATCACGTCGCGGAACACAAACCAAAGACACTTTCTCCTTGAACGGCTTCACCGCCGCCTTGGCAGAAGCCGAAAAACGCTGCGGTTAACCCCGAACCTGCGTTAATCGAAACGCACTGGGTCTACCCAATACCGTTTTCATGCTATATCAGGCCCCAATCCCCGCGATTGGGGCCTCTTCATTTTTGGATTCATCATGGCCACGCCTGCACCGATTACCCCAAACGTTCTCACCATCCCGCGCAAGGATGATGGCGAAGCTCTGCCCAATCTCATTGGTCTGACCCGTGATCAACTGACTGACGCGCTTCAGGACGTTGGCATCAAAGAAAAACAGATCAAAATGCGCCATGCGCAGATCTGGCAGTGGATGTATGTCAAAGGCGTGCAATCCTTTGACGACATGACCAACCTCTCCAAAGACATCCGCGCCAACCTTGCCGCGAAATTCCAACTCTCCCGTCCAGAGATTGTGACAAAACAAGTCTCAACCGATGGCACCCGCAAATACCTTTTGCGCATCGCTGGCGGACATGAAGTTGAAGCCGTCTACATCCCCGAAACTGATCGTGGCACGCTCTGCGTTTCCTCCCAAGTCGGCTGCACACTCACCTGTTCCTTCTGCCACACAGGCACCCAAAAACTCGTCCGCAACCTGACAGCCGCCGAAATCGTTGGCCAAATCATGGTGGCCCGTGACGACCTCAACGAATGGGACATTGAACCTGGCGAAAAACGCCTCGTGTCCAACATCGTGCTCATGGGCATGGGCGAGCCGCTCTACAACACCGATAACGTGCGCGACGCCATGCACATCGCCATGGACAACGAAGGCATCGCCCTGTCGCGCCGCCGCATCACACTGTCCACCTCTGGCATCGTCCCCGAAATTTACCGCGTCGGCGCCGAAATCGGCTGCATGCTCGCCATCTCGTTCCACGCCACCACCGATGATGTGCGCGACACACTTGTCCCCATCAATCGCAAACACAAAATCGCTGAACTGCTACAAGCCTGCCGCGATTACCCACGCCTTTCAAACGCCGAACGCATCACATTCGAATACGTGATGCTGAAAGGCGTGAACGACACAGACGAAGACGCTC
>CAYWIR010000054.1:0-10238 GCA_964458375.1 uncultured Neptunicoccus sp. | reverse complement strand
CGTTGTATTTTTCAAAGACAAAGCGGATGCGGGTAAGATGATTGCTGCTGTGGTGATTGTCGCAGGCGTGATCGCAATCAGGCTTTAGCCCGTTCTGGGACCAATTCCTGCACAATGCCTACACCAAGCAAATAGACGCTGGTGATGCCAAGCACTGTTGTCACGATGGGTCCTGCGCTGAAATCGGCAAGCGCAGACACACAGGCCAGCACGGTCCATAGGATCGCAATCGGCAAGCTGATCAGCCGCCAGCGTTCTGTGCGGACGGGGTGAATGAACTTTAGCGGTGTGAACATGGCAATGGCGCAGAGCACGACAACGATCAAGATGAACCAAAACGGCGGTTCTGTTGCGAAGAACACAAGGATGACCATGTTCCAGCAGCCTGGGAAGCCTGCAAAGGAATTATCCTTTGTTTTCATACCATTGTCACAAAAGTACATGGCCGATGCGAAGGTGATGATCAGGATGCAAACCCATCCCGTCCAATCTGGCAACAGGCCGCTTTTGAACAGGGCAAAGGCAGGGATGAACACATAGGTCAGGTAGTCGATGATAAGATCGAGCAAGACACCATCATATTCTGGCGCGTTGGTTTTCACGTCGTAGCGGCGAGCCAAGGGACCGTCGATGCCATCCACAAAGAAGGCCACGACCAGCCAGAAATACATCAAATCCCATTTTGCATCGACAGCGGCCAGCATCGCAAGCATGGCGAAAACGGCACCTGTGGCAGTAAGAAGATGGACGGAGAGGGCTTTGATACGAAGTGACATGGGGTGTTCTTAACGGTTTTGCACAAAAATGCGACAGGAAATGCGTTGGAAGCCTTTAACCCCCTTTGGGGTGGGCTTGTTTATACACTTCCATCAGATGGGCCTGATCAAGTGCGGTATAGGCTTGGGTCGTTGATAGAGAAGCATGGCCGAGCAGTTCTTGGATTGCGCGCAAGTCACCGCCTGCTTCTAACAGATGTGTCGCGAAGGAATGGCGCATGGCGTGGGGCGTGGCTGTGGCGGGCAAGCCTAGCTGCATACGGGTTTGTTCCATGACTTTTTGGATGTGGCGGGCGTTTAGGCGTTTGCCTCGCAGGCCGATAAATAGTGGGTGTTCATCGTCAAGCGGGAAGGGGCAAACGTTCAGGTAAGCATCCACCGCTTTGCGCGCCGCAGGGAGAACAGGGACGATACGGTCCTTATCGCCTTTGCCGCGAATGCGCAGCGTGTCGCCAAGCGGTGCCGCGGCGCGGTTAAGGCCCAGAGCTTCGGAAATCCGTAATCCGCACCCGTAAAGCAGCGTGATGACGGCTGTGTCACGGGCACCGGTCCAACCGTCGGTGGTTTGCAATTCGGCGGTGTTGATCATCGCTTTGGCTTGATCACGGGCCATAGGGCGCGGGAGTTGTGGTTTGAATTTTGGGGCGCGGGTGGCCAAAGGAGCGGTGACTTCTAGCCCTTCGGATTCGCCGAGCCAGCGAAAGAAGGATTTCACGGCTGAAAGTTCGCGGGCAAGTGAGCGCGGGCCAACGCCGCGACGGCGTTCATGGGCCATCCAAGCGCGCATGTCTGTGATTTTGATTTGGCCGAGTTTGGTTTTGCCCAAATCCCCGCCAAAGTGATTTGAGAGAAAGCCGATGAAGCCTGCCACGTCCCGTTGATAGGCTTCGATGGTTTTTTCAGATGCACCGTGCAAGGCGGTGATGCTGGCAAGCCAACGCTGTAAGAGATCAAATGCGCCTGAAGAGGCGTACATTATCTTAACCAGCGGCGCAGAACACGTTCAAAGGCACTTGCAAAAAAGACGAGCAGGTCCGCGCCTTTTTGCGGTGTAAATTGATCGTTGGATACGGAGCCGAGCACCAACATGGCAGGGAGGTTGCCCTTACCAAGGTCAAGCCGAAGGAGTGCTTCGGATGTCACTTCGTTTGCGGCGTCGCCGAACAAAACGGGGTCTGCATCGTGGATCGCACGCAAAGTGACAGGGCGCACCGTCGCGGACCGTCCGCGTGTGATGTATTCCGCCACCGCACCCGGCGCGCAAAAGCAAACGCCAGAGCCAAATTCTTTGTGCAGTTGTTCTTCCATTTCAGGCGTGGCGGCTGGGCTTTCAAGGACCAAACGGGACGAAGCCACGTTCAGGATCGATGCCAGCTCGCCTTTGAGGAGTTCCAAAAACTCTGCAAAGGAATGGGGTTCCAAAATCGCGAGCGTGGCTCGGTGAATTTGGTTTGTGCTTGCCAGATTGTCGTAGGCGGCGGCGATGACATGACGATGCGTGTCTTCCAAGCGGTCAAGCCGCCCTTCAAGCCGTTCAAGCGCGATTGTGCGCAAGTCGACCACGTTTTTACCACGCGCTTGCTCATCTGCGGAGATGAGCGCGCGCATGATGTCATGGTCTTCTAGGACCTGACTTGGGTCTTGGAGAATCTGGTCACGGACCGCCTCTTGCGGTTTCGCTTGCTCTGTCATTCGTTACGCCTCGTACTCTGGGCGTATTACAGGATCTTTTGTCCTGTTTTCGCCCAATCCTTCATGAATGCATCCAAACCTTTATCGGTCAGCGGGTGTTTTGCAAGGTTTTGCAACACGCTTGGGGGTGCTGTGATCACATCTGCGCCAATTTTAGCACAATCGGATACGTGGTTTACGGTGCGAATCGAAGCGGCAAGGATTTCTGTTTCAAAGTCGAAGTTGTCGTAAATGGTGCGGATATCTTCGATCAATTCCAGCCCGTCGATGTTGATATCGTCAAGGCGACCGATGAACGGGGAAATGAATGTTGCGCCTGCTTTGGCAGCTAGCAAGGCTTGGTTAGCAGAGAAACACAGGGTCACGTTGACCATGTTGCCTTCGTCCGACAGGGTTTTACAGGTTTTCAGCCCTGCCCATGTCAGTGGAACTTTCACCGCGATATTGTCAGCGATTTTCGCGAGTTTGCGGCCTTCGGCGATCATGTCGTCGTATTCCATTGCGACCACTTCGGCGGACACAGGGCCGTCGATCATGTCACAGATTTCTTTGGTCACTTCCAAAATATCGCGGCCAGATTTCATAATCAGAGAAGGGTTTGTTGTAACGCCGTCTACAAAGCCAAGGTCGTTCAATTCTGCGATTGCATCTACGTCTGCGGTATCAACGAAAAATTTCATTTGGAGAGCCCTTAAAGAGTTGGTTGGTTTCTTGCGCGTCATGCGCGGCAATGTCATGTTGGGGTTTATCGCAACGCGCCCCGAATGAGAACCCCAGTATCGTGATGAACTTCCCCGATCAAAGCTATTTTGAGGCAGGACAACTGGTGGCGGTTTTGACGACTCAACCTTTGGATCGGTTTTTGGATTACAAAGCGCCTGATGGGGGAGTGTTCCAAGGCGCATTTGTCGAGGTTCCGCTGGGGCCGCGCAAGGTTATTGGTGTGGTTTGGGGCAAAGGTGCGGGGGGGTATGACCCCAAAAAGATCCGCGCCATTATCAGCGTCATTGATGTGCCGCCCATGCGCGAGGAAATGCAGACGTTTCTCGGAAAGGTCGGCGATTATACGCTGACGGCCATGTCGTCGATGCTGAGGCTAGCGACTCGTGCGCCAGGGCTGACGGATCCGCCTGGAATGCGCAAGATTTACGGGTTGGGGGATAAGGAACCTGACCGCATGACGCCTGCGCGCGAGAAGGTGATGGGCGTATTAGAGGATCATGGCGGATTGCGATTTACCGCCTCTGAGTTGGCTCAATTGGCTGGTGTGACCTCTTCGGTGGTGAAGGGATTGATGAAACAGGACGTGTTGGTGGAGTATGAAACACCGCGCGATGTGGCCTATCCATTTTTGGATGCAAGCATGGACGGCAAGGCGCTGACGGATGATCAAGCGCGGGTTGGTGGGATTTTGCGCGGTAAGGTCGCGCAGCGATCTTACTCCACATCTTTGCTGAAGGGTGTGACGGGATCCGGCAAGACCGAAGTGTATTTAGAAGCGGTGGCGGAGTGTTTGGCGCAGGGGCGACAAGCCTTGGTGCTGTTGCCAGAAATTGCGCTGACGGTGGAGTTTCTGGACCGAGTAGAAGAGCGGTTCGGTGCGCGGCCAGCGGAGTGGCATTCAGGTGTGACGGTCACAGAGCGGCGGCGGTGCTGGCGCATGGTCGGAGAGGGCAAGGCGCAGTTGGTGGTTGGTGCGCGATCATCCCTGTACTTGCCGTTTCAGAACCTTGGGCTGGTGGTTGTGGATGAGGAACATGACCCATCATACAAGCAAGAAGATGGGGTTTTATACAACGCACGGGACATGGCGGTTATGCGGGCGTCCATTTGTGGGGCATCGGTGGTTTTGGCATCTGCGACGCCGTCGCTGGAAAGCTGGGCCAATGCCAAGGCTGGCAAATACGAGCGATTTGATTTGGCGCAGCGGTTTGGGGCGGCGGAACTGCCGACGATGAAACCCATTGATCTGCGCGGAGACGAGCTGGACACAGGGCGGTGGATTTCAAAGACTTTGGCGCGGGAGGTGTTTGCACGGCTTGATCGTGGCGAGCAATCGCTGTTGTTTTTGAACCGTCGCGGCTATGCGCCTGTAACGGTGTGTCGGGCCTGTGGGTTTCAGATTGGATGTGATGACTGTGATGCGCGCATGGTGGAGCATCGGTTCCATGGGCGGTTGATGTGCCATCAGTGCGGTGAAACCAAACCGATGCCTGAAAAGTGCCCAAGCTGCGGGGTTGAGGGCAAACTGGCCGCCGTTGGGCCAGGGGTTGAACGGCTGGCAGAGGAAGCTGAAGCACGGTTTGAGGGGGCAAAGATATCGGTGTTGTCTTCTGATATGCACCTGTCGGCGCGGAGCTTGAAAGAGCGGATCAGGTCCATTGCCGAAGGGGAAGCGGATATCATCATCGGGACGCAATTGGTGGCGAAAGGGCATAACTTTCCGCTGTTAACCTGCGTTGGGGTGATCGATGCGGATTTGGGTTTGCAAGGCAGTGATCTCCGGGCCGCCGAGCGGACGTTTCAGTTGATCCGTCAGGTGGCGGGGCGTGCTGGGCGGGCGGATAAAAAGGGGACCGCGTTTATTCAGACGTTGCAGCCAGAGCATCCTGTTATTCAGGCGATCCTGTCGGGTGAAGAGGAAGAGTTTTGGGCCGCAGAGGCCGCGCAAAGGGAAATGGCTGGTGTGCCCCCCTATGGACGCATGGCGGGTGTGGTGGTGAGCGGCCCCGATCTCGCGCAGGTGTTTGATGTGGCGCAGTATATGGTGCGCAACGCAGAGCCGTTGCGCCGAATTAACGCAGAGGTTTTTGGACCTGCGCCTGCGCCAATTGCGCGGGTGCGTGGGCGGCATCGGGTGCGGATTTTGGTGAAGGCGGCAAAGGGTGTGGTGGTTCAACCTGCACTGGCCGCTTGGTATGCCAGCATCAAGCCCCCGACGAATGTGCGCATCAGCATCGATATTGATCCCCAAACGTTTTATTAGCAGCGTTTGAATGCGCCTGCGGCGGGCGGGTGCGAGGGGTTTCACCCCTCGCGCTCCCCGAGGATATTTTAAAAACAAAAAGAGGGAATGGCGTGGCATGTCGGCAAATATGCGTTCGCTGGCGGCTTGGGGGCATTTACGCTTTATTAGCGGGGCAGGCGGCGCTACATGTGAGCCAAGCCATGAGGAAAGAGCGATGAGTACGCGGATTACACCACAGCCCGGAGTGATGGATATTGAGTTGTATGTGGGCGGTAAGGGTCACATCAAAGGGCAATCCAACACGGTAAAGCTGTCGAGCAATGAAAACCCGTGGGGGCCAAGCGAGACCGCCAAGCAGGCCTATCGGTCCTTAGCTGGGGAATTGCATGTCTATCCGTCTGGGGACCATTCTGCGCTGCGGGCGGCCATTGCTGATGTTCATGGCGTCGAGGCGGATCGGGTGATTTGTTCCAATGGATCGGATGAATTGATTTCGTTTTTGTGTCAGGCTTATGCAGGGCAGGGTGATGAGGTTTTGTTCACCGAGCACGGGTTTTTGATGTACAAGCTTTGCGCGCAAGGGGCGGGCGCCACGCCTGTATCTGTGCCAGAAAAGGAACGGCGTACGGATGTGGATGCCTTGTTGGCGGCCGCGAATGAGAACACAAAACTGGTGTTTATTGCCAATCCCAACAATCCGACGGGCACGATGATCCCAGAAGAAGAGGTGGCGCGTTTGGCGGATGGTTTGCCAGATCACACGTTGTTGGTTCTGGATGGTGCCTATGCAGAATTTGTTGAGGGTTTTGATGGCCACGCAGGTTTGGTGGACGCGCGTGAAAATGTGTTTATGACGCGGACGTTTTCTAAGATTTATGGGTTGGGTGGCTTGCGGCTTGGTTGGGGATATGGCCCAGCTGAGATTGTGAATACGCTGCATCGGATGCGCGGGCCGTTCAATGTGAACGCCAGTGTATTGGCAGCGGGCGAAGCCGCCGTTCGCGATGTGGAATACACCGAAAAATGCCGTGTAAAGAACGCCGAATGGCGGGATTTCATGACGGAAAAATTGATCGGGATGGGCATTGCGTGTGATGCAAGCCAGTGCAATTTCGTTCTGGCGCGGTTTGGATCAGAAGCGGAAGCGGATGCGGCGGATAAGGCGCTTGGGGATGCGGGTCTGTTGGTGCGTGCGGTCAAAAGTTACGGGCTGGCGGAGTGTTTGCGCATTACTGTGGGCAAGGGCGCGGATTGCAAACGGGTGGTTCAGGTTCTGCAAGATTTTAAAGACGGTTGGGTGGCATGACGCAGATGTATGACAGAGTTGCGCTGATCGGGCTTGGCCTGATCGCGGGGTCCATGGGGTTGGCGATGAAACGCGCTGGGCTGGCGGGTGAAATTGTCGGCCATGCCCATACCAAAGCGTCCCGCGAAACGGCGTTAGAACTGGGGCTGGTGGATCGGATTTGTGACACCGCAGCAGAGGCCGTGGTGGATGCGGATTTGGTTGTGCTCTGCGTGCCTGTGGGCGTGATGGGCGTGGTGGCGGCCGAAATTGCGCCTGCGTTAAAGGCAGGGGCGGTTGTATCTGACGTGGGGTCTGTGAAGGCGAAGGTGATTGAAATGGTGGGGCAACATTTGCCCGACACCGTGCATTTTATCCCAGCGCACCCAATTGCGGGGACAGAAAATTCAGGGCCAAACGCGGGTTTTGCGGAACTGTTTGACGGCAAATGGAGCATTCTGACCCCTGCTGCGGGAACGGATGCGGATGTCGTGTCCACCTTGCGCGCATTTTGGGAAGCGTTGGGGGCCAAAGTGGATGTGATGGAACCTGAGCGCCATGATTTGGTGTTGTCCGTGACAAGCCATGTGCCCCATTTGATTGCCTATACTATGGTTGGGGTGGCCGATGATTTGGAACGGGTCACGGACAAAGAAGTAATTGAATTTTCCACTGGTGGCTTTCGCGATTTCACGCGAATTGCAGCGTCTGATCCGACCATGTGGCGGGATGTTTTCTTAAACAACAAAGATGCGACGTTGGATGTTTTAGGGCGCTTCACGGAAGAGTTGTTCGATTTGCAGCGGGCTATTCGGCGCGGGGATGGGGAGCAGTTGTTTGAACACTTTACCCGCACACGCGCCATTCGACGTGGCATTATTGAAGCGGGCCATGATACGGCAGCGGATGACTTTGGCCGAGGTGCCAAAAAGGAAACCTGAATGAAGCTGGGGGCTTACATTCTGGGGGCGATGCTGGTTTTGGGGCCATCGGTTGCGGTTGCACAGGCGGTTGAAACGTCTTTGCGCCCTGTGATGCGGCCCGCAACTCTAGATACAGGTGCGGTCAGTTCAGCTGCGCCAGCCACGTCAATGAGGCCGAAGTTTCGGCCGAGATCAGGGCAATCTGACACCACAACTGCGGTGCAAAAAGTGGTGGTGGAACAGACCATCAGTGCAGATATCAATGCACGTAAAGTGACGAAGGCGGAGCCTTTGAAAAATGGTGTGGCGCAGACCCAAACGGGTGTTGTGACTGTAAGCAGCCCTTTTGCGGTGGCGTCTTCTTTGCGGCCTCAAAAACGGCCCCGCAAATTGAAAACCGCCCTGTTGCAACCGACCAAGAAAGGCCGTGTGAAAAAGGCGGTTCGGTATAAGAAAAAAGGGTCTGTTTGTGGGATCAATGGCTTGCGGGGATATCACGTGAAGCGGATTTCTGGCAAAGGCGGATGCGGCGTGGCCAATCCTGTAAAGCTGACCGAAGTGGATGGCGTGAAAATGACGCGCGAAGTGTCCATTGATTGCGGGACGGCCAGAGCATTTTACAAATGGGTTCGCGAAGGGGCGAAGCCTGCGGTTGGTAAGATGGGCGGCGGTTTGGCAAAGGTGCAGGTGATCGGTGGATATGCTTGTCGTAATCGCAACAGCGCAAGAAGCGGGCGGTTGTCAGAACATGCCAAGGGAAATGCGCTGGATCTGGCGGGGGTGATTTTGAATGATGGGACAACGCTGTCGGTGTTGCGTGATTGGCGCAGCCGTTCAAAGGGTGCGCCGCTGAAGCGGATGCATAAAGCGGCCTGTGGGCCGTTCAAAACGGTGTTGGGGCCGAACGCGAATAAGTTCCACCAAGATCATTTCCACTTTGATGTGGCGAAGCATCGGGGTGGCGGAACCTATTGCCGTTAAGGGTTTAGGCGAAGCTTTGGTGCGCGTCCGATTGGGATCGGGCCAAGGGAGATAAACCCGTTTTTAAAGGACAGGGGCGCATCAAGTGTATCTGGATTTCCTGACAGTCTTGCGATCAGGCCAAGGCCCCCTTCGAGAGTGCTTTGCATATCGGCTGGGATTGCCCCTGCGCTGACACCAAGGGCGATCATGTCTTTCCAGTTTTTGGCCCGCACGGAGATTTTTCCTGTAGGATACCCCGTCGCATCAAAGGTTAAATCGCCCTTGGCTTGAAAGTTCATTTCCCCCCAAGAGGCGGAGATATCTTTGACGGCGAGTGCTGTGAATTCTGGCTTCTGGCCTTCTACGGCGTGGCGGTCCCATGGGGCGTCGAACCCTGCGGTGACGTCAATGCGCAGTGTATCAAAGACATCAGGAAGTTGGCTGTCTGGGTCGATCAATTTGGTGAAAATGCGGGCAGGTTTAACCTGATCCGCTTGGAAAAAGATGTCATGAGAATCTTCAACGCCAGCGGTTTGACGGGTGGCGAGTTGCGCGGATTTCAGTTCTGAGGTCCAGCCAGCGTTTGATGTAAGGATCAGGTTCTCCAGCTCGCCCGACACGGCGTTCAGCGCGAGGTCGGTATTGGCGTCAAATTTGATGCTGGCACGCATTGTGTCAGAGGCAACGTCGATCCGCTCCTTAGGCGAAGAGATCGTGTGTTTTGGTGGGAGCACGGCGATAACGTGGTTTGGTTTGTAGCTGAGCATCAGGATTTGTAGTTCTGATGCGGACCAAGCCCAACGGGATTTAGGATCGGCGAGGTTTAGGTTCGTGATCTTTGTGTCAAAGCGGGACGGAAAGCCCTGAACGTCCAAAGCATCGTAATCCGCGACCCAACCTGCACTGCGCCGCTCTTCGAGCCAAGCGGTGAGACCTGATTGTTGGGCAGAAGAGCCGACAAACCAATATCCACACCAACCGATGGTGATCAGGATCAAGAGACCAAAGAATAGACGAACCATGGGTGCGGGCCTTTTCATTTCTGTTTCGAGCGGGTTATAGCAGCCCAAAGAGAGGTTGCCAGTGATGAATATTGACGACGGGTTCTGGGTATTTGGGTACGGTTCCTTGGTATGGCAACCAGGGTTTTCGTTTTCCGAGCGTGAGATTGCGCGGATGGATGGGTTTTCACGCAGCTTTTGCATGTGGTCGATCCATCATCGTGGTACGGATGAGGACCCTGGATTGGTGCTGGCATTGGATACGGCTGAGGGCGCGTATTGTGATGGTGTGGCGTTTTTTGTGCCACCTGAAACGGCACAAGCCACCATCGATTATTTGCGCGAGCGGGAGTTGATTTCGTCTGCTTATCTGGAAGAGGTGCATCCGATCAGTTTGCGCGATGGGCGGCAGGTAGAGTGTGTGGCCTATGTGGTGGATCGCAGCCACGAGCAGTATTGTGGCGGCATGTCGTTAGAACGCCAAGCGCAGGTTATTTCCAAAGCTGTTGGGGGACGTGGGCCCAACACGGAATATTTGTACAATACGGCGGAAGGGCTGACCAAGATCGGGTTGCAAGATCCAGACCTAGATTGGTTGGCCGACAGGGTTCGCGCCCTGTCAGCCTGAGT